>CAVCHK010000019.1:0-3187 GCA_963601985.1 Paludibacteraceae bacterium | reverse complement strand
GTATTAGCGGTAACATTATTTTTCTTGACCTTACGAAGTCTAGTTTTTTAAATGGTATTCTTACTTCTTTAGCAGGTATTATTTTTTTCTTTGATAGACCAATAAATAAATTTGTTTTATTATCAAATACTCCTGATAGTGAGAATAGCATAATTATATGTTTTTCTAGGTATACTAGTATTATTATTGTTAGTATTATATTGATAATTAGCATTGTAGCAAATCCTTTTACTGAACTTTGTCCTAATATGAATAAGATTACCGCTACGATAAAGGTTGTTATATTAGCATCTAGTATACTTGATAGTGATTCCTCATTACCTTTTTTTACTGCTTCTTTAAGTGGAACTCCTATTTTTAACTGATCTTTTATTCTTTCAAATGTTATAATTGATGCATCTACTGCCATACCTATACCTAGTAGCATAGCGGCTATTCCTGGTAATGTTAGGGTTCCTTGGATTAGATAAAATACTAAGAATGATGCCATTGTATATAGCATTAGACATGTTCCTGCTATAAAACCGCTGAAATGGTATAGTAGTATTAATAGTAATATTACTAGGACTATTCCTATTACTCCCGCTAATAGAGTTTTATTAAGGCTCTCCTCTCCATATGTTGCTTCTACGGTTCTTGATGATATTTCTGTTAGTTTTGTTGGAAGCGAACCTGAGTTTATTAGTTCTACTAGAGACTTTGCTTCTTCTTCAGTAAAGTTACCTTGTATTATTACATCTGATGAGAAGGCTTCTGATACTCTCGCGGCACTTAGGCATCTAGATGATGAAAGTGAACCACAATTATCTTTTTCTTTGTAATATGAGTCTTCATCTTCATCAAAATCTAACCATATTACTATTATGTTATTTGTCATATCTTTAATACTATTTGTTACATTATAGAATTTTTCGTTATCTTTAATTGCTAGTTTTACTGCTGGATGTCCATATTGGTCTGATGTTACTGATGCTGCTCCTTTTAATACAGATGAATTCATTAGTAAATTGTCTGAATAATCTCTAAAAGATAATACGGCTGTAGAGGATATTACTTCTCTTGCTTCATCTTCATTTGTAATTCCTGCTAGGGCTATTCTAATACGATCTTTATCTTCAATACTTATTTCTGGTTCATTTACTCCTAAGATGTCTATTCTTTTTAGTATTGCTTTATAGGTATTATATACCATATCAGAAGTTAGTTCTCCTTCTAGTGGCTCAATTTGATATAATACTTCAAAGCCTCCTTGAAGATCTAATCCGTAATTGGTGTTTTTAAATATTGGAATACATAGATATGCTGACATTATTAGTATATTAAAGGATAGTATTATTCCTGATATACATTTTTTCTTTTTATCTTTACTTATTATTGTTATTAATAGTGTTATAAGGATTATAACACTAACTATTATTACTGCTATTTTCATATTATCGTCTCCTTTTTTGTTTTTATGTAGGCATCCACTTTCGTAATGTCGACATTTATTATATCGTTTACTATTTCTGATATTGTAAGATTTTTATCATAACGCCATTTATTTATTTTTAAATAACTATAGATATCTTGCATACTTATATTGTCGTATTTACCTTTTATCATTCTAAGTTTAACTTTTAAAGCACCCTCTAAGTCTTTAAATAGTTCTTTTTCACTATTATACTCCATCTGTAATCACCATAAATCCATTATACTATATATTAATTGAAAAGCAAAGAAAAAAATAGTAGTTTTTACTATTTTTCTTCTGTGTTTTCTCTTTTTTCAAACAATACTTCTATTTCTATGTTTAATGCCTTAGCAATATTACTAACGGCATCAATGGAAAAGTTTTTCTTACTATTTGGAGCCTCTATTCTTCTAATGAATTCATGGGAGTATCCTGTTTTCTCTGCTAGTTGTGCTTGCGTAAGTTCTTTTTCTTTTCTATAATGTTTTATGTTTCTTCCAATTAATTGATATACGTCATCGCGTTTTTCTCTTTTTTTCTCCACTTACTATCACCTTACTTTATTTTCTCACAAATTTTACTTTTTTTATGTAATCTATTTGGTTACATTTTTATATTTGCTGGTTATTTACGCTACATTTTGGTAAATATTTTTGATTTTTTTCTTTGCTTTGGCTTCATATCTTGATACTCTGACTTGATTTATGCCTAGAATAGCCGCTATTTGGGCTTGAGTTTTGTCTTCAAAATATTTTAGATATATTATTTCTTTATCTGGGCTTGGTAAGTTATTTATGATATCGTTTAGCATTATATTATCTATATTATAGTTATCTTTTTTATCATAAATGGTATCTATTAGATATAGATCTTTGCCATCGTTATATATTGTCCTTTCTAGGCTATCTGGTCTTTGGAAACTATTTATAACTTCATCTATTATCCTTTCATCTATTTCTAGGTATAAGGCTATTTCTTTGTTTGTTGCTTCTTTCATAAGTCTTTGGCTTAGCATATCTTTTATTTTATTTATTTTTTTATATAACGTATAGTATTCTTTGGTTATTTTTAATGATTTGTTATTGTGAGTATAGGCATATATTTCTCCGTAAATATATTTATAGGCATAGGTTGAGAATTTTACAGATTTATTTTCTTTATAGTTATTGTATGCTTTTATTACTCCTTTTACACCTTCTTGATAGAGGTCTTCTTTATCATAGGCACTGTAGTATTTATTAATAATAGCATATATTAGACCACTACAAGAAGTAATTACATCTTCATATTTATTCACTATATCATCCTTTCAAATAGTTTAAATGCTTCATATTCGTTATCTATCTTGGGTATTTTGGTAAGTAGTTTTCTTGATAAGCTAAATTTATCACATATTATCATATTACCACTACTCTTTTTTAGTTTTTTGTATAATTTATTTAGGTATTTTATGCTATAACTGTCTATTGAATATATATTGTCTATATTTATTACTATGTATTTGAAATCTTCATCTATTATATCTTTGATGGTATTTTTATTTAAGTCTCCTGTTACTCTTATGAAGAGTATTCCTTTTTGGAATTCCATATTTGTTTTTAGCAATTTTAGTCACCTCAGTTATAATTTAGCATATATTTTATTTTTATTATACTGATTCGACAAAACTAGATATTTATTTCATTCGACATTATTCACCTCCTAAGAACCCTCTATAATATATAAACACTAAAT
>CAVCHK010000018.1:0-6468 GCA_963601985.1 Paludibacteraceae bacterium | reverse complement strand
TATTAATGGTATACTTAGTAGTGATAAGTTATTTAATAGTGGTTATAGTAAATATAAGAATAGTAGGGTATTTGGTATTCAGTATATTGATGGTTACTGTAGTAGTTATGATAGTAATCTTTCGGATATGATTGTTAATAGTTATAAGAATGATAATAGTCTTTCTAATAGTAATGTTAGTAGTGATAGGTTATTTAATGTTAGTCTTTATGTTTATGATAATTTTAATGTTAGAGAGGTTAGTTATTCTTTTGATGGTAATAAGGAGTTGGAGACTGGTATTTTGAGGTATTATAATAATAATACTAAGATGTTATTTAATGTTATTGATATTGATACTGATATATATAGTTATTATATAAATGATTCTTATGTATATAATGATTATAGTGAGATTAGTAAGTTTATTATTAATAGTCTTGATGATAGTTTTGATATTAATAAGGATTATGGCTATATTAGTATTTATAGTAATAGTGGTAATAATATATTTGTTTCTAATAAGGTAGATGAGATTAATTCTCTTAAGAATATTTATTCTTCTTATGATATAGCAGAGTTAGAGGACTTGGTGATTAGTGATGAAACAGATTATGATTAATTTGGATTATCAGAGTAGGACTTCGATATATGAACAGATTGTTAATGGTATTGAGAAGTATGTTGCTTTAGGTATTCTTAAAGATGGGGAACAGATTCCTTCTATTAGAGAGATGGCTAGTAGTTTGGGGATTAATCCTAATACTGTTAAGAAGAGTTATGATATATTAGAAAGTAATGGTGTTATTACTACTATGAGTACTAAGGGGACTTTTATAGCGGAGAATACTAAGATGGTTACTGAGGATAAGATTAATAAAGAGATTAATACTATTAAAGTGATGATAAACGAACTTACTAAGATGGGTATTAGTTATGATGAGGTAATAGAAAGAATTAGGAAATGATAGTATTATAAATTAAGAAAATATTTAAAAATACTTTCTTTTTCTTTTTCTTTGTTATATAATTTAATAGAGGGAGTGTGACTTTTATGGCTAAGTTTTGTTCTAAGTGTGGTAATGAGATATGCGATGAGAGTGTTATGTGTGTTAAGTGTGGTACTATGGTAAGTGGTAATAATAAGAAAGGTTTTCCTACTTGGGCTATTATTTTAATAGTGGTTTTATATACTGTTATTATTCCTTTTATTATGTTTGCTGTTATAGCTTATGTTGGTTTTAAGTATTTTGATGTTGCTAGTATGGTAAATAATGTAGAACATGTGGTTTGTCATGGGGGTTATGGTGATATTCTTAGTGATGGGGTTATTGATATTTCTTTGACTGATGTTTCTGTATATTCGAATATTAATGGTAATAGTGCTAGTGGTGGAATGGAATATTTGGTATTTTTCTTTGATATAGAAAATGTTAGTGATGATAGTTTTTCTATTTCTAGACATAACTTTAGTGGTTATGTTGATGAAGGGAGAATAGATTCTATAAAACTTGATGTGGATATAAATGGTTATAGGCCTTTAGAGACTATTCTTGATGATGGGGAAGGTACTTTTGGGTATGTGGTTTATGAGGTTGATACTGATTGGAAGGATTTTAGTATTTATTATAGAAGTGATGCTTTAGGTTTTGATAGTATTGTTTTTGATATTAGTAATACTGGTTATGAATATAAATAAATTAATATAAAATTGTATATAATAATTATGGAGGTATATTATGAATGTTGTTGATTTTGTTATTATTATTCTTTTGATTTTTGGTGGAGTAGAGGGATTTAAGGCTGGTTTTATTAAGAAGACTACTGATTTTATTGGTATGTTTGTTATTTTAGTAGTGGCTTTTTCTTTTAAGGATAGGTTATCTTCGATTATGTATGAGAATTTGCCTTTCTTTAATTTTTTAGGTTTTATTAAGGGGATTGATGCTATTAATATATTGCTTTATGAGATTATTGCTTTTCTTGTTATATTTGCTTTTTTGTTATTTATTTTGAAGTCTTTACTTGTTATAACTGGTCTTATTGAAATGATTTTAAAGGCTACGGTTATTCTTAGTATTCCTTCTAAGATTTTGGGTATTTTTGTGGGTATTTTGGAATCTTATGTATATATATTTATTATTCTTGTTGTGGTTACTTTACCTATATTTAAGGCTGATTTTATTAGAGAAAGTAAGGTGGCTAATTATATTTTGAGTGATACTCCAGTACTTTCTAATTTATCTAGTGAAATGATTGATATATATGGTAATGTTTATAATATTGTTGTTAATAGAAAAGATAAGAGTAGTGAAGAGGTTAATACTGAGATTGTTAAGTTTATGATTGATAAGAAGGTTCTTAGTCGTGAATCTGCGAAGAAGTTAGTTGATAGAAATAAGTTACATCTTAGTGATAATAGTATTTTAGAGTAGGAGGTTATTATGGGTTTAATTCATTATGAGAGTGATTTTGATAGTTTAATTAGTGATAATGCTATAGTGGATTTTTATGCTAATTGGTGTGGTCCTTGTAAGATGTTTGGTCCTGTATTTGAGGAGTGTTCTTCTTTATTTGATTTTAATTTTGTTAAGGTTGATGTTGATAAGGATAGTGATATTGCTAGAAGATATGGTGTTATGTCTATTCCTACAGTTATATTATTTAAAGATGGTAAGGAAGTTAAGCGTTTTACTGGATTTATGGATAGAGATAAGTTTATTTCATTTTTAAAATAGAACTAGAGATTTTCTCTAGTTCTATTTCTGTATATAATAGGTATTTTTTCCTATACCTGTTTTAGTAATTATATTTTTATTTATCATTTCTTCTAATATTATTATATATAATTTAAAAAAAATATCAAATATTTTCGTTCACTTTTATATTTTGTTTTGTTATTTTTTTAAAATCTATTGCATTTATTTTTGTTTTTTGTTATTATTATTATGATAGTAGAGAGGAGAATTTAATTATGATAGAAAATGAAGATAAAAGAGATAAGAGGGGGTTGTTTTTAGGTATTGTTGGTGTTCTTACTTTAATAGTGGCTATAATTGGTGCTTCGTTTGCTTATTTTTCACTTAATGCTAGAAGTAATGAGAATGCTGTTACTGTTAAAGCTGCTACAGTACAGATTGTTTATGAGGAGGGTCAGAATATTGCTATAGAGAATATTATTCCTTCTACACGTGATGTTGCTTTTAAAACTATTAGTAGAGTTGGAGAAGTTAATAGTGAAGGTGAGGCTTATGTAGCTTGTGTTGATGATAATGATTATAATGTATGTGGTACTTATGATTTTACTTTAACTAATAATGGTACTAGTCCTATTGAATTTAAGGCTTATATTACTCCTACAGAGTTACAGGGTGAAGTTATTGATAATGAGAATCCTGAAAATAATAAGGCTGCTGAAAAGGGATTTAAGAATTTAATGTTTGTTACTTTTGATAGAACTGGTATTACTGAGGCTAATAATAATGGTGTTTTAGTTGATAGTTCTAATAGTAGTGATAATGCTGGCTATAATGTTGTATATACTGGTAATTTTGGTATATTAAATAAAACTGATGTTGATGCTACTTTAACTCTTAATGCTGGAGAAACTAAATCTTATCGTTTGTTTATTTGGCTTAATGAGGCTGGAGAAGATAATGATGTTGAACAGGGTGCTGTATTTAAGGGTACTGTACATGTTGATGTTGCTTCTGCTGAGAGTGGTATTACTGGTGTGGCTGAGTAAAATTAAAAGCAATTTATTATTGCTTTTTTTTTGTTTTTTTGCTATCATTATATTAGGTGATTATATGGATAATAGTAAGAAGAAGAATGATATTTTTTATTTGATACTTTTGATTTTTACTTTAATTACTATGATTATTGGTATTACTTTTACTTATTTTAGTTTGTTTGCTACTGAGAGGGAGGATAATACTAGGATAGAAACTGGTAGTATTGCTATAAATTATATTGATGGTAAGGAAATTAATACTTATGCTTTACTTCCTATTAGTGAACCTAGTTTTGATACTAAGTATTCTGTTTATAAGAAGAGTTTTTCTATTACTAGTAGTGGTAGTACTATGGATGAGGTTTTTGATATATATATTGATATTACTAAGAATGAGTTTAGTAATGATGCTTTGGGTTTTATTTTGTTTGATAATAGTGGTAATTTTATTAATAAGGGTACTATTCCTAGTAGTGGTAGGGTAATGATTTCTTCTTCAAATGTTTTGAAGAAGAATGAAACTTTGAGTTATACTTTATTGATATGGCTTATGGAAAATAATCTTAATCAGGATTATGAGCAGGGTAAGAGTTTTACTGGTAGTTTTTATATAGATGCTAAGCAAGTTTTGTATGAATAATTTATTATGTGGGGAGGATTTATAATGATAGGGAAAAGAGTTAAGATTAATGATTATATGCTTACTTATGGTAAGAATGTTATGTATGCTGATGTTTATGGGGCTTTTAAGTATAATAAGAATGGTAATAGGTATGTTGTATATAGTTATGTAGATAATATTAAAAAAGGGACTAAGCTTTATTATGGTTCTTTATTTATTAGGAATAGTGAACTTGTTGTTATGTTATCTAAGAATATGGAAGAGGATGTTATTAAGTCTTTTGTTAATGATGTTATAAATAATAAGAATATGGATAGTTATGATATTGTTAGTTTAGATAAAATAGATAGTATTCAGATTATTGATGATGCTAGTTGTGATTTTGATGTTGATATTAATACTTTATATAATAAGTGTATACCTAAGGTTAAAGATAAACAGGAGGATATTAAAGAAAAGGGTCATGTATCTTTTGGTTATGTTTTCTTTGTGCTATTTTTTGTTGTGGTTGGTTTATTCTTTTTTGTTAATCCTGAAGTAATAAAGGGTAAGGATTCTAAGTATGTTTGTGATAAGAGTTATGATCATGAGAGTTTACCTGCTAGGATAGTTGAAGAGGTATCTCTTGTATTTAATTCTAAGGGTATTGTTACTTCTATGGATATTAGGAAAGATTATGTTTTTAGTGATGGTAGTTATTATGCTGAGTATAAGGATAATGGGTATTTTTATCAGTATATGGATAAGGGGGATACTTATAAGTTTGATGATGAGAGTTATACTTATAGGGTATTTTCTAAGGTTGATACTTTTAATGATTATTTTTTACCTACTAAGATGAGTGAACTTCTTGATTATTATAAAGATAATAGTTATAGTTGTAAGGAAGAAAATATAGAATGAAGAATTTTTATTTGTTTTATGGTAGTGATATAGGTATTATTAATAAAGAGATAGATAATATAAGAATAAAGATTGGTAATTGTGATATTATTTATTATGATATTAGTAATATTAGTGATATTGTTAATGAGGCTTCTACTATTGGGATGTTTTCTTTGAATAAGTTTATTGTTATTGATTGTAATAGTTATTTTAGTAAGAAGGATATTGATATTAATTTATTAGAAGAGTATTTTGGTAGTTATAATTCTAATAGTTATTTGGTATTTGTATGTAATAGTGATTCTATTGATAGTAGGAAAAAGATAGTTAATTTAATAAAGAAAAATGGTATAGTTAAGAAGTTAGAAGTTAATGATAGTTATATAACTGATTATATTAAGAGTTATTTAAGTGATAATGGTTATAGTATTAGTAATAGTGATATTATATATTTAGTTAATAGAATAGGGAATGATATTAATAATATTACTAATGAGATTGATAAGCTTATGTTATATAAGATTAGTGATAAGGTTATTAATAGAAGAGATATTGATTTACTTACTATAGATAATATAGATGATTCTGTATATGATCTTGTTAATGCTATTCTTAAGAATGATAGTAAAAGGGGTATAGAGCTTTATAATAATTTTATTAATAATGGTATTGATATTAATCAGTTGGTTTCTCTTCTTAGTAGTCAGATTAGGTTATTATATCAGGTTAAGAGGTTATATAATAAGGGTAAGAGTAATGAGGATATTGCTAAGATATTAGAGTTTAAGAGTATATATAGGGTTAAGTATTTACTTAGTGATAGTTATTATTATAGTGAAGATGATTTGCTTGGGTATTTATCTAAACTTTGTTATATAGATGAGGCTATTAAGAGTAGTCAAGATGGTAATATGTTATTTGAGTTATTTATTGTGAATAAAAATATTGATAGTATATAAAAAATATGATAGAATTTAATTAGAAAGTAGGTAATAGAATGAATAAAGTTAACAAGGAGTTAATCGGGGGGGGCGTTTTATCAAACACTTGTTCGTGTTTTAGGCTAAAATACCATATAATATATAGAAATGTAACTAATAGAAATATTAGTTCTTTCTCATGTTCTAGGGGTGATAGAATATGAAGAATATAAGTAAAAATAAGATATATATGATATTTGGTATAGTAATCTTGCTTATTGCAATAGCAGGTAGTGCTTATGCATATTATAGTGCTACTGCTAGTGCCA
>CAVCHK010000017.1:0-2042 GCA_963601985.1 Paludibacteraceae bacterium | reverse complement strand
CTATATAATGGCCTTCAATAATTATAAACAAAATCTATTAGATTACCGTTTAACTACTAAAGAAATATTTACAAATAATGAAGAATTAATAAGAAAATACCAAGAGCAAGGCTTAGAAGAAAAAGATATAACAGAAATATTAAATACCATGACAAGACAAGATTTAGAAACAACATATCAAGGTAGAAAACTAAATATTTACGAACTAACAAAATGTTTAAAAGAAGCAGTAGAAGAAAGCGAAAATTATATAAGTACTCAAGAAAGACACCTATTTGAAGACATCTTACTAAAAACAGTAGGAAACAAAATAAGAGACAGAATAGAATCATCAAAAGAGTGGGTAAAGAAAATGAATGAAATAATGCGTGAAACTCAAATAGATAGCAATCTTTCATTTGAATTAGAGTGGAAAAGTAAATCAGCTTTCACTGAAGAAGAATTAGATACAAAAGAATTAGTAAGACTATTTAAAATAGATGCAGGACAATTAAACCCAAAAGATAGTGAAAAACTAATTACCCATTTCCGTAGTCAAATAAAAAAAGAGTTAGAATTTAATGAAAAAACAAACGATACTTACTCTAATATAATATTCAAAGTATTAGACTATAGAAACTGGTTTGAATTTAAACTATATTATAAGAGGAAAGCAACAGAGAAGAAAGAATTAACAAATAAAGTATTTTCAGTATTAAGTGGTGGTGAAAGAGCAAAAAGTATGTATGTTCCTTTATTTGCGGCAGTTTATGCTAAATTATTAAATGCAAAAACATCATCATTAAGACTAATAGCATTAGATGAAGCGTTTGCCGGAGTGGATAATGCCAATATTAGAGAAATGTTTAATATATTATCAGAGTTAAATCTTGACTATATATTAACATCACAATCACTATGGGGAGACTATGACACAGTAAAAGAACTATCAATCTGTGAACTTATAAAAGACGAAATACACAAAGCAGTTGGTGTTAGACATTATCGTTGGAATGGACATTCAAAAGAAATATTAGAAAAAAGTGATATTTATGAATAATATAAGTAAAGAACTAGCGGACTACCTAAAAACCAAACAAGGCCTAGTAAGACTAATGAATAAATTAAAAGAAAAATACATATCACTTTCCCGCCCTAGTGGTACTATTATATTATTCAATATCACAGAAGAAGAAAGTATCGATATAAGCAATTTATTAGGTAGAAAAATAAAACAAGAAGATAATTTAAAAACATCATTTAAAGAAATTACCAAAAAAATAAATGAAGGTAAATATACTGGTTTTGATTGGCTAGAATTATTTAACGCATATTTTGAAGAAAATATAACAACTAAAAGGGAGCAAAGATTAAATAAAAAAGAAGAAGAATATCTTTTCTATCAAGAAATATATAATAAAAACAAAGATAGAAAATATACAAAAATATTAAAAAACATAATAGAAAAAGATGAGGCAATAAAAAAAATAGTAGGGCAAAAATATAACAAAAACCAAAATAAACTAGAAGAAGAACTAGATAACATCCTCCTATTATTAGATAATATACCATCATCCCCAACCCCATTAGCGGTCTATTCTTCTATAACAGGCAATCCCCATTATTTAGATTTAAATAAAAGCACAAGTTCATTATTTCTCAAAATATTATCAAAAATAAAAAATACAGAATATGAAAATAAAACTGAAGTAAAAATAAATATATTATCTGAAATAAATGTATACACAGATCCAGTATCTAATTATGCAATAACATATAAATTAACAGGAAATAAAATCCTAAATGAATTAAATAAAAATAATGAAGTAGTAAATCTAAATCTGTTAAATATAAATAAGATAGATAAATTAAATACCAATAACCATAAAGTATATGTATTTGAAAACCCATCAGTATTAGCATCATTAATGAGACTAAATGTTCCGATAATAATTACATCTGGAATACCAAACATTTCTCTATATACCATATTACAAAAATTAGAAGAAAATAATGTAGAAATATATTATAATGGAGATTTTGATCCAGAAGGACTATTAATC
>CAVCHK010000016.1:0-7617 GCA_963601985.1 Paludibacteraceae bacterium | reverse complement strand
TGAAAGACCTTAGGCTTTCAAAAACCTCGAACAATGTAGTGTGAGAGGCATACTTTATATTGATACTTTTTCTTCTATATATTCATCTAATAGTGATGATGATGCTAGAAGTGTATTATTAAATGTTTTTAATTTTGATAAATATTCTTGGTACTCTTTGTTACTATATAGTACTTTTGTTTTTTCTTCTATTTGTTTATCTATTTCGATATATTCTTTATTCTTTTCGTATTCTAATTTAGTTGCTTTTTTTTCTAAAGATTTTATTTCTTCGATAAGTTTATTTACTTCTTTATTTTCTTTTAATATATTTACTATATTTATATATTCTTTATATTCATTAGAATTGTTTATTTCAGTGAAAAGATTTTCGATACTACTTTCTATCACTTACTATTTCTCCTTCCATAGACCATGTTTTTACATCTGTTATTAATACTTCTTTTATTTGTCCTATTAGTGATGGGTCTGCCTTTACATTTACTAATTTCATGGTATCGGTATAACCCATTAATTTACCACCTTTATCTGAATATCCTTCCAGTAATACTGGAGTTGTTTTTCCTAAGTATTTTTCATTATTTTCTTTAGCATATTTATTTACTACTTTATTTAATCTTTGTAATCTTTCTTCTTTTTCTTTTAGTGGAATGTTATCTTCCATTTTACTAGCGGGTGTTCCTTCTCTTGGTGAATAGATAAATGTATAGGCTAAATCATATTTTAATTCGTTATAGATATCTAATGTCTTTTGGAAGTCTTCTTCTGTTTCATTAGGAAATCCTACAATGATATCAGTTGTTATACTAACATTTTTTATTTTACTTTTTAGTTCATAGAATAGTTTTTTGTATTCTTCTATAGTATATCTTCTGTTCATTTTCTTTAGGATATTATCTGAACCTGATTGGATTGGCAGATGGATATATGGCATTATGTTATCATATTTGGCGATTGTATCTATCATATCACTTGTGAAATCCCATGGGTGTGATGTTACGAATCTTATTCTATTGATATTTGTTTTAGCTACGTCTTCTAATAGATTTGACATGGTGTAATTTATATCTAGATCTTTTCCATAAGCGTTTACATTCTGTCCTAATAATGTTACTTCTTTGTATCCTTTTTCTTTTAGGGTATTTATTTCTTTTAGGATATCTTTGGGTAATCTACTTCTTTGTTTTCCTCTGGTATATGGTACTATACAGTAAGAGCAGAATTTATCACAACCGTATTGGATATTTACCCATGCTTTATAGTTTGAATCTCTTTTTACAGGGATGTTTTCGATGATATCTCCTTCTATGGAGTATACTTCGATATTTTGTTTTTGTGTTTTTATGGCATTTTCTAGAAGATTTGGTATATCATAGATGTTATGGGTTCCTAAGACGATGTCTACCCATTTGTATTTGTCTTTTAGCATATTTGATATGCCTTCTTCTTGGGGCATACAGCCTCCGATAATGGTTATGATATTGGGGTTATCTTCTTTTAGTTTTTTTATTCTTCCTAGAATACCTACTACTTTGTTATGGGCATTTTCTCTTATAGCACAGGTATTTAGAATGATAACATCTGATTTGGTATAATCTTCTTTTTCTTCAAAGCCTAAATCTTCCATGATACCTTTTATGTTTTCACTGTCGTGAACATTCATTTGACAACCGTAAGTTAATATGCTATAGGTTTTACCCTGGCCTATATGACATACTGATGATGGTACTTTATATTTATCATATAATACTTCTGTTTTGTTTTTTGTTCTTATTCTTGCTTCTTTTATATCTGGTAATTTCATGTTACTTCCTTCTTTCTTTTATCTTTCCTCTACTACAAAGATAGTTGTATTGTTCTCTAAAAGCGATATTGTCGCTTGTTTTGTTATTGGCATATTCACACCAGTATTTTATTTCTCTTTCCCAATAGTAGTATTTAGCATCTAAGTCAGATGTGTATCTGTTTATGTATAGGTCATATAGGGCATAAATGGCTAAGTCGTCCATAGCTCTTCTTGCTGCACTGGATATTTTTACGTATCCTTCTACTCCTAAGCCTTCATGTCCTATGTTGCTTGGAGAATATTTTCCTTTCATCATATGATCTCTTAATACGTGTTTAAAACTACTATTTTGGATATCAAAGTGTCCTTCTTTTAGGTATGTTTCTATGTCGGTTGTATTTGATGTTTTTTGGACACGCCATGGCATTATTAAATCTAGTCTGTCTCTTTCATTTATTAGATATATTGTGGTGTTAGCAAAGACATTGCACTGCTCCACTATCATATGAGAGATTGGGGTGTCGGTGTCAATATTGGTTTTACCTTTTATTTTTTCTTTCATTCGATGATAGGCTCTTACTTTTGGGTTGTCTATGGCTTGGCGATCAAATATTTTTGATACTAGTAGTAAGTCTTCATATAGGCCAGTCTTGGTATTTAGCATTTCTTCGGCTTCTTGGTATGTTAGGCGATGCTTGTTTTGGATAATGCTTGGTATGATTTCTAGGGTTGAGAGATCAAGGGAGAAGTCGTTTGATACTAATACTTTTATGGTTAGGGCATTGGTTTCTTTTCCTGGTAATAGTGATAAGATGCCGTCTGATAGGTATCTGTTAAAAATTGGTATGCTTTCGTCTATTAGGTAGATGGTGTGGTTTCTTTTTAGGGCTTCTTTCATTGTTCTTGATTCGTATGGCATTATAGCGGCAGGATTGGACAAGTGAATGTATAGTATATATGTGCCGTTATTGCATCTATGTAGGGAGAAGGCATCGTCTAAGCAGGTTGCTTCTTTATCATCAATGGTAATTGTGTTTTCTTTGGTTAGGTCTACTTTGCCATTTGGCAGATAGATATATTGTTCGTATTTTGGTACAATAAATGATATGTTGTAATCATTCTCAATGTCTTCTTTGGTTTGGTATAAGTCGTTTTCTATTTTGTCTATGAGGTTCCATACGAAGTATTTATTTGAGGTTTTTAGGAGTGAGAGGTATTCTTCTTTTGATGATGAGAATAGTTTTTCGTATATTTTTCCTCTTAGGAAGATGTTTATTAGTCTGTTATAGTATTTTATTTCTATGGTGTTGTCTTCGTCTAGGGTTATGTATTTTTCTAGGATGCTTATGAACACTGATGGTAGGATGCTACTGTTTATTAGTAGTTCTTTGGTATTTAGTTCGATATATCTTTCTAGTAGTTCGATATCTCTTTTTTCGAATATTATGAAGAGCATAAAGTTGTATTTTTCTCCTTTTGCTCTTTTTTTGTTTGTTATTAGGCATTTGTTTTGGATGTCTATTAGTGAAGAGATGTGTTTTTCTAGTTGCAGTAGTTCTTCTAAATTGAAGCTTTTGGATAAGTTACTTAGAAATATATCTATTTTTTTGTATATTAAATCTAATGATGATTTGTTTTTTCGTACTTTGATGTAGTTATTTAATAATGTGTTTAGGTCTTTTATTAGTAATTTGTTTTCTTCATTATTTATGTTTCTAAATAGATATAGGTATGATGAGAGGATTGCGGATATTACTTCATTTGGGTAGGTTAGTATTTTGGTGCATAGTATATCGTAGTCGATGTTGTTGTTTAGTATATCTTTTTTTATTTGTTTGGTTATGTTTTTGTCATTTTTCATTTAAGCCACCTCTATTATATTGTATTTGTTTTTTGGGAATTGGTTAGATTATTTGGGAAGGGTTTTGGTTTTGTCAATAATGTGTTATGTTAGTTTTTTTTGTAATCGGTTAGAATGTTTAAAAATGCTTCACTTGGTATTTCTACTTTACCGATGGTTTTCATTTTCTTTTTTCCTTCTTTTTGTTTATCTAGTAGTTTTCTTTTTCTTGTTATATCTCCACCATAGCATTTGGCAAGTACATCTTTACGCATTGCTTTTATATCGCTGCGGGCTATTACTTTGGTGCCTATTACTGCTTGAATTGGTACTTCAAATAGTTGTCTTGGAATGATATTTTTTAGGTTGTCGACCATTTTTCTTCCTCTTTGGTAGGCAAAGTCTTTGTGGACTATTATGGATAGGGCATCTACTACTTCGCCGTTTAACATGATATCCATTTTTACTAAGTTGCTTTCTTTATAGCCCATTAGTTCGTAGTCGAATGAGGCAAAGCCTTTGGTTGAGGATTTTAGTCTATCAAAAAAATCGTATACTATTTCTGATAGTGGTAATTCATAGTGGATATTTACTCTTGTTTTATCTAGATAATCTATGTTTTTGTAGATGCCTCTTTTGTCTTGACATAGTTGCATTATCGGGCCTATATAGTCTGCTGGGACTAGGATGTTTGTGAAAATATAGGGTTCTTTTATGGCTTTTATTTTTACTTTATCTGGCATTAGGGATGGGTTGTCTATATAAATGGTGGTATTGTCAGTAAGGGTTATTTCGTAATTTACTGATGGGGTTGTGGCTATTATTTCGATATTAAATTCTCTTTCGATTCTTTCGGATATTATTTCTAGGTGTAATAGGCCTAAGAAGCCCATACGAAAGCCGAAGCCTAAGGTGGTAGATGATTCTGGTTCGTATGTTAGGGAGGCATCATTTAGTTTTAGTTTTTCGATGGCTTCTAAGAGATGGTTATATTTGTTTGATTCGATGGGATAAATGCCACAGTATACCATTGATTTCATTGGCTTGTAACCGGGAAGTGGTTCTTTTGTTGGGTCGTTTTCGTCGGTGATGGTATCTCCTACTTTTACGGATTCTAGGCTTTTTATGGATGCTGTAATGAAGCCTACTTCACCAGTATTTAAGGATTCTGTTTCGTGTTCGAATGGGGTATGATAGCCTAATGATACGACATCATAAGAGGCATTTGTAGTCATCATTTTTATTTTTGTTTTCTTGTTTAGGGTTCCTGATACTACTCTTATTAAGATTATTACGCCACGGTATGGGTCAAAGTAGCTGTCGAATATTAGGCATTTTAATTTGTCTTCTTTGGCTTTGGGAGCTGGTACTTTGGTTATTATTTCTTCTATTAGGGATGGTATGCCCTCACCTGTTTTAGCGGATACTTTGATTATTTCTTCTTTTTTGAATCCGAAAGTGTCGTATAGTTCTTTTTCTACTTTTGGGATGTCAGCACTGGGAAGGTCTATTTTGTTAATGACTGGGATGATTTCTAGGTTGTTATCTAGGGCTAGGTATACGTTAGCAAGTGTTTGGGCTTCGATGCCTTGAGTGGCATCCACTACTAGGATGGCTCCTTCGCAGGCTTTTAGGGATCTTGATACTTCATAGCTGAAATCAACGTGGCCTGGTGTATCTATTAAATTTAAAATATAACCATTATATTTTAATCTTACGGTATTTAATTTAATGGTTATTCCTCTTTCTCTTTCGATATCCATATTGTCTAGTAATTGTTCTTTCATTTGTCTTTTGTCAATAGCGGATGTATATTCTAAAATACGATCGGCAAGAGTGCTCTTGCCATGATCTATATGTGCTATAATGCTAAAGTTTCTTATTTTTGATGTATCCATAATAACCTCACTTCTTATAGTATTATATCAAATATTAGAAAGAAAAAAAAGAAGAAATATTACTTTTCTTCAGTTTTCTTTGCAGTTTCTTTTTTTGATGTTTGTTTCTTTGTTTCAGTTGCTTTTTTGGTAGTAGTTGTCTTTTTTTCTTCTGTTTTAGTTGCTGTTTTAGCAGCAGATTTCTTTGCTTCAGTCTTTGCTTCTTTTACTTCTTCAGTCTTTACTGCTTTTGGAGTATAAGTTTTTCCATTTAGGGCATCTTTAGCAATTGTTACTAAGTCAGTGAATGCTTCTTTATTGTCGATTGCTAGTTCACTTAACATTTTTCTATTTACTGTAATACCAGCTTTATTTAAGCCATCGATAAATCTTGAATATGAGATGTCGTTTTCTCTACATCCAGCATTTATTCTTGTAATCCATAATTTTCTAAAGTTTCTCTTGTTTTGTTTTCTATCTCTAAATGCATAGTTTCCTGAATGCATTACTTGCTCATGAGCAGTTTTATATAATCTATGTTTACTACCAAAATAACCTTTTGCTTCTTTTAATACTTTTTTTCTTCTGGCACGTGCAACTGTGCCACCTTTAACTCTTGTCATACTTTGCCTCCTATATTATATCTTTAATTCTCTTGTAATCAGCTTTGCTTAGGCTAGTTCCTTGTTTCTTGCTACTAGCTCTAGCAGCACTATTCTTTCCAGTATTGTGTAAAACACCTTGTCTTGATTTACTGATTGAACCGCTTTGTCTGATATTTAATACTTTCTTTGTTCCTTTATGTGTTTTCATTTTATTTTTCTTTAGTTTAGTCATAATATCCTCCTTCTATTTTTTAGGTATTAATCCGACATGCATTACTCTACCTTCTATTTTAGGTTTGTATTCGATATCGGCAACATTACTAACTTTCTCACAAAATCTATCTAAAACGTCTTTTGCAAGTTCTGGATGAGTAATTTCTCTTCCTTTGAATCTAATACTAGCTTTTACTTTATTGCCTTTTTCCAATGCTTTTCTTGCATTAGTTACTCTTGTTTCAAAGTCGTGAATATCAATTTTTACTGATAATCTAAATTCTTTTGTTTCAACCATCGTTTCTCTTTGCTTCTTTTGAGCTTCTTTAGTTTTTTTCTTTTTTTCATACTTGAATTTGTTGTAGTCCATAATTTTGCATACTGGTATATTACCACTGTCACTCATCAGTACTAAATCAAAGCCAGCATAACCTGCTAAAGTAAGCGCATCTTGTTTAGATTTCACTCCTAATTGTTCACCGTTTGGTCCAATTACCATCATTTCCCTACATCTTATTTGTTCATTGATAGGATTATCTCTTAAAGTAGCTATAGCTAACACCTCCGTAAAAAAATGAATACTTAAAGAAGTATCCATTTATCTATAAAAAGCTAGTTTAAAAATATTTGTATTTTCTAAGTTGGCTTTTTACCTATTACTTAAGTAATCAGGTGAGATAAATTAATCTTCTTTCCGTTTCATTGAATATTATATTATATTAATATGAAAAAGTCAACTTAAAAATGTATCTTGTTTTCATTTTTTCATTTTTTAACGGAGGTGTGAACTATAGCAAGCAAAATTTGCGTTACTTTGCGTCACTTCACAGTGAGTAATTTCTGCTTCATAGACTCTGTAATCAGACTTCTCCACAGACTTAAAATCCGATAGTCGCTACCGTACTTGTTTCTTAATTGATAAGATTTCTTTGTTTGTTCGCTATACTCTTTTATAGTTTTGCATAATTTTTCATATATAACTTTAATCCTTCAAACATGATATTTATACTTGCGTTTAAGTCTCTATCTATTTCTTCTCCACATTTGGTGCATTTGTAATTTCTTATTGCTAAATCTTTGTATTTTCTATCTTGGGTATCGCATCTACTACATATTTGGCTTGATGGGTAATATGTGTTTATTTGATAAAAATATTTACCTTTGAATTTTGATTTGTACTCTAGCTGCCTTATTATTTCGCTAAATGTGGCATCGTTTATTTTTTTGGATAGTTTACTTTTTTTGCCTTTGATAATCATTTCTTTTGTTTTTAGGTTTTCGCAAGTTATTATATCG
>CAVCHK010000015.1:1870-6734 GCA_963601985.1 Paludibacteraceae bacterium | reverse complement strand
CTTTTAGGTATTCTTCATCATAATCATATTTGTTTGTTTTGGTAAGTAGTATTACTTTGGTATTAAAGCCTTTTATTTGCTTAAACTTTCGCATTACCTCGTGACCATCTAATGGTGTCATTTCTTCATCTAATAGTATTAGGTCATATTTTTCTTTATTTCTTATTTTATCTAATCCTTCTTTACCTAGTTTAACTCTATCTATTTCTATATTAGTATTATTAAATATTTTTTTGAATAGTTTTTCGCTATTTTCATTGTCATCTATTAGTAAGACTCTTTTTTTATCTAGAATATCTTCATATTTATCTAGAATATCTTCTTCTACATATTTTTGATCTAAGACTATTTTCATAGTGGTACCAGAAGAAGCAGTACTACTTGGAATGATTGCTCCATTCATTAGAGTTATTAATTTTTTAGCATTGTATAAATTGTTATTTATATTGTCTTTTTCTTCTTTTTGTTTGGTTTTTATGAATGATTTATTTAACTCTTCCATAGTCATTCCTACTCCTGAATCTTCAATGGTTATTATTAATCTTACTACGTCGTTTTTTACTACGGTGTTAACATCAAATTCAATGTAGCCTTTTATAGTATATTCAATACTATTATCTAATAATATTGTTAATACTTTTTTTAGGCTTACACTATCTCCATATAAGTATTCTGGTAAATCACTTGCTATATTTGTTATGAATTTTAAGTCTTTTTCTTTGGCTTTGTTTTTATATCTTTGATTTATTTCTTTTAGTAATAGTTTTATATTATATTTATCATTGTATACTTTTATACCAGCACTATCGATATTTGATATATCAAATACTTCATTAGTCATAGTGGTAAATTTAGCAGCATTTCCTTTTATATCTCTTGCTGATGTATTTATTATATCTAGGTTTACTTTTTTATTGTCTGTTTCATTTAATATATTATCTGCTGATAGGCTTATATCTTTGGCTAGGCTTCTTATATTACTTGTCATATTGTATAAGAACATTGTTTTTTCTTCATTGGTGTTATCACTTATTTTTTTGGCTTTATGTATTTCTTCAATTGTTTTTATATCAGGGTTTTCTATGGTAAAGTACATTACTGAAACTACTATAGCTAATGAGAAATTTATTAAGAAAGAATCTGGAAAAAACTTTTGAACTAGCGTAGCGGACGTGAGCATTATGATAACTAAGAAAATTGGGATATACTTTTTATTGTTTTTTTCTTTTATGTTTTCAAGACTTAAAATAAGGGATATTAATAGAAGCAGACCTACTAAAAAATATGTGACATTAACTCCAAGTCCACTAGGATAGATTGCTGATAGGGTTTTTGTAAATTTTATTGGTATTAGAATTACTAGTGTAGATGCTAGGATAAAGGCTATTCTATATAGTTTAATATTTAATTTTAAAATGCTTTTCTTTGATATTTCATATACATATCCTGTGAAAATAAAAATCCAAGCGATAAAATAAACTAGCATTCCTTTGGCAAAAAATTTATACAAGAAGGAATTGACGTCAAAATCAAGTTTGAATAGTATAAAACTAAATATATCTATAAATGTTCCAAAGAAAGTTATTAAAAGTAGAATACCATAAAGTTTTGTTTCTTTGGTTTTTATATTGCTCTTTGAAAAAAAGGTAATCATAAAAATTGTTACAAATATTATACCACTTATTGAAAAACAAGCTCCTAACATAAAATATCACTCCTTATTTTTTTATTAAGTATAACACAAAAAATAAGATAAGTCTATATTATAGCTTATCTTATTTTCTTTATTTTTTTCTTGTTAATATTTTATGTTTTTCATTATCTTCTTTTTGATATGGTTTAGGATCTAGTTTGCCATTTGCTGTTCTTAATAATGGTTCATAATAGAAGTCATAAAAACGTGGTAAATTGTTTTCTCCTAAAGTGGATTTTATTAATAATTCTATTTTTTCTTGTAATTTTTCTATATCACAGTTTTGATCATATATACTAATATGATATTTTGGTACGTATTGCAAATCATTATCTTTCACTTTTGTAACTATACTTTCTCTTATTTCTGGTATTTGACTTAATAGGTTTTCAATACGCTGAGGGTATATATTTTCAACACCACAAACAAAACTTCTTTTTGCCCTATCTATATACTCTATTTCTCCTGTTGGTAATATTTTGGCTATATCACCTGTTAATAACCATTTTTCTCCATCTTTTTCAATAAAAGAGTTTTTTGTTTCCTCATGGTTATTGTAATATCCAAGCATCATTCCTGGACCATTTACGCAAAGTAATCCTTCTTGATTAATGCCTAACTCTTCTTTAGTTATTGGATCTATAATCATTTGATTATTATATGGAATTACTGCTCCTACTGTTCCTTTTGTGTTTTTCTTACCCATTTTTACCGCTACTGGAGCCCACATTTCTGTCATACCAAGACCATTCCATAAAACATCTTTTGCCCCTAATTCTTCAAATACTGTAGAACATAGTAGTTCAGTAAACATTTTTAATTGTTCTCCTCCTGATACTCCCATTTTTAGCCAAGACAAATCTAGTTTAGATGTATCTGCTTTTCTTAGCATTGTTTTTAGGCTTTCTAGATATTTTATATAGTCTGTATTTTGATTTAATGAAAAGTCTATTTTTTCATCTTTATTGCTTATTTCATTAAAAATACTATTTATGAAACATTCCCACTGAATTGGTCCTGCAAAAACTCCTGCTGGTTTTATTCTATATAACTCTTCTTTAAAATCTTTTGGTAAAGCTTTTAGGGTTAAATTTACGTTAAGACTTTTACATAATGCATAATGCATTGCTAATTTACCGAAGGCCATAAAAGTTGGAAGGTTACCCATAAATATTTCTCCTGGCTCTAACTCGGTTACATAATCTAATGACTTTGTAACACAATTTAGGCCATTTTCACTTAACATAACTCCTTTGTGTGTACCACTACTACCACCAGTAAACATTATGTCACCAATTTTTTCTTCTTTATGAATTGGATAAATTGCGTCTTCAAAATTTTTTCCTTTTTTTAGAATGTAATCTAATTTGCTATCTAGTGATAATAAGACATTACCATTTATTATTTGTTTTGCTCCATATAGTGTTTTAATTATGTTGTTGTCAAGTGATCTAACTGCTGGAAAAAGTATTACATCTATATCCATATCTTTACTAGCATTTTTAAATTTCTTATATGAATCATTTATTCCAATAAACATTTTTGGTCTTACTACTTTTAAATCTTGCATTATTTTATAATCCATATCTAAAGGATTTATTGGACATATTATTGCCCCTAGTTTATTTAAGGCATAAGATATATATATTGCTTCTGGTGTATTAGCCACTGATAAGGCTATTATATCGTTTTCTCTTACACCTCTTTTGTATAGTGCTTTGGCATATTCGTCTATTTTTGTGTGTACCTCTTCGTATGTTACTTTTAATCCACCGAACGTAATAGCTATATTGTTCATATACTTTTTGTTTCTTTCGTATAAGAAACCGTATTCGGTATCGTTTGGTTTTGTAGCTATTTTTGCTTCTTCACTATAAAAATTCATATTTAGTCCCATCTTTGATGGCTTTTCTATTTCTTTATTCATACTTGATTCCCCCAAATCGATATTATTTTATCATAAAATGATTTATTTTTCAATAAAAATGATTAAAAAACAAGATAAGTCTATATTATAACTTATCTTATATTTTTTCTATTGTTTTCTTGTTAATATTTTATGTTTTTCATTATTGATAAGTATTCATTAAATTCTAATGTAATTAATCACTACTTAAGTGTCTTATACTATCATTCTTAGTCTTATATAAAACAAGTTTTCATCATAATATTAAATAATTGAGATAAGAAAAAGTACTCTATGTGTTAGAGTACTTATAAATATTATTTGTTTTTTAATGTTCGTATCTTTGATTTTGAAGGCATAGTTATTTTATCTATACCGCCCATATACGGTCTCAATACTTCTGGTATTAAAATGCTTCCATCTTCTAATTGATATTGTTCCAATATAGCAGGTAATAATCTACTTGTTGCTAACCCTGATGCATTTAATGTATGCATATATTTTAATTTTCCAGTTTCAGTATCTCTATATTTCATATTTCCTCTTCTTGCTTGATAGTCTCTACCATTAGATACTGAACTTACTTCTTTATAGATTCCCATACTTGGTATCCATATTTCAATATCATACGTTCTACACATACTGGCACTACAATCACCAGCAGCTAATTTACTTACTTGATAATGCAATCCTAGATCTTGAACAAGCTTTTGTGCATTCTGTAACATCTCTAAAAAAGCTATATCAGAAGTAGAGTCAGTTGTATATTGAACCATTTCGACTTTATTAAATTGATGACCTCTTACCGTTCCTCTTTCCTCTATTCTAGAACTTCCGGCTTCTCTTCTGTAACATGGAGTATATGCAAAATATTTTTTTGGTAATTGTTCCTCGTTTAGAATTTCATTTCTATGTAAATTAACTAAAGCCGTCTCTGCTGTTGGAAGTATAAATTTTCCTTTCTTTTGAAAGCCATCATCTAGCCAGTAAACTTCCTCTTGAAATTTGGGAAATTGTCCAGCGGTATATCCACATTCGTAATTTAACATGTGTGGAACTAACATAAAATTCCATCCATTTGCTAAATGTGAATTTATAAAATAGTTTAATAAAGCCCATTCTAATTGTGCACCAATTCCTGTATAAATCCAACTTCCCTGTCCACCTAATTTAATTCCTCGTTCAAAATCAATTAATTTCAATTGAGTTGCTAAACTAACATGATCCTTTGGAGAAAAATTAAATTCGGGCTTATTTCCATAGGT
>CAVCHK010000015.1:0-1860 GCA_963601985.1 Paludibacteraceae bacterium | reverse complement strand
TAGGTAAATACGACTTCATTATTTTCTTTGCCACCAGGTAAAACATCTTCATCTGGGATATTTGGTAATGAAGATAGTATTTCAAATAGGTTTTTTTCAATTTCTGATAAACTCTTATTAAAAGAGGCAATTTGCATATTTACTTTCTTCATACTTAAAACTTCTTCAGTTATACTTTTATTATTTCGTTTCATGTTTGCTATTTTTTTTGAAGTCTTATTTCTTAATTCTTGCAATTCCGACAACTCTTTAATAACAATTTTTCTTTTATTGTCTAAATCTATAATATTATCAAGTGACTTAATATCAGTCCTCTTTTGTAAAGATTTCAATACATCCTCTTTGTTTTCTCTTATTCTTTTAATATCTATCATTTAAATCACTCCTTCTAAAGTTATTGTTTATTATATATCTAAGTTATTCTAATGTCAATTCAAATTTTATAGTTCTATTTATTTTATAACTACACTACAAAAGTAAATACCTAAATTATATATTTAATTCAATTTAGTATCATTAGATAATACATTATTTATTTTATAGCAACCATTTTCATATATTCTGTAGTCAGAATTCCCTATTATTGTTATTTCATTATTATTTACAAAAATGGTGTCATCATCTGGTAGATATATAGTTTTATTATTTTTAGAAAATTCTAAAAGGTATGCAGAGTTTTTATCTCGGTCAAATTTTACTTTATCATTGCGATTTAGGTGACATAATAATGAGTAACCGTGCAAAACATCAAAGCCTTTAGTATCTTTTAACTCGACATTATTTGGATCTTGTGTCCTACATGAATCTATATCTTTACCAAATATAATTGCTCCTGCACTTCCTCCAAATATTATTCCATCATTATTAATATATTTTTGTATTTTTTCAAATGAATTACTTTCTTTTATATCTTTTAATAGTTTATATGTGTTTCCACCACCTATATAAATAGCACAATAATCTTCTAAGTTTTTTTCTGATAATTCTTTACCACTAGTAACCATTTCAATATTTGTTACATTTATTAGACTCATTTCTTTTTTTATCCATTCTAAACAACTATCATATCTGTATTCTTCCATTGCTAGTGGTATATATAATAGTGGCTTTTTCTTATCAATTAAACTTCCAAATTTTATTGTTGCCTTTTTAGCGACTTCACCGCTTCCCCCACCGCATAAAAATATTTTCATAATTTTACCTCCTCAATAATTTAATATATTTTTTTGCTATATTTTCAAAATTTGTGTTGTAAGTAGTATTTAATAATATTTGATTCCAAAATAAATAGTTTTTATATACTAAATCTAAATCCATTATATCATTATTTTCGTCCATATTCTTTAAAACCATATTAATTTTTGATTTTGCTCCATGGTTGCAATTTTCATTATCAAACATACACAAAACTGTAAAAAAGTTACTACTTAAAAGAGTTTTGTTATCATATTTATTATCACTGATGAATAAATCACAATATTTTTTGTTTAAAATTCTAGAGAGTAATCTTTCAAAACCGAATCCGTATTCTACCAAATATTCATTTTTTACTTTAAAAAACAAAATATCGCCAACCTCTAAATTATCAACGAAAAATTTTATAGCATTGTATGATATGTTGTTTTCTTTTTGTCTAATTTTGTTTTCTACAACAAAGTTTACTCTTGATGCGTATATTTTTAACATTGAAAAATAATCTAATATATTTTCTATATTTTTAATCATATCTAATTCTTTTTCAAAATGCACAATTGACAAGTTATTAAATGAAATGCTTGAATAATCATATTTATTATTATAACCAAATTGATTATTATTAAAAAAATCTAATTTAAAACGTATTGATGGCTGGAGTATATT
>CAVCHK010000014.1:0-2162 GCA_963601985.1 Paludibacteraceae bacterium | reverse complement strand
TTCTATAAATAGTATATCATATTTTTTTATTTGCCCCGAAAAATTTTTTACACCCAAACTAACATAAAGAACTTTAATAATTCTTTTAATTATGATATAATATAAACATATAAAGGAGAATATACATGGAAAACAAAATAGCAAGAATGAAAGAATTAATAAAAATACTAAATAAAGCATCAGAATTATATTATCAAGAAAGTACCATTATGATGACCGATTACGAATATGATCACTTATATGACGAATTAGTAGAGCTAGAAAAAGAAACAAATACAACTCTTTCAAATAGTCCTACTATAAATGTAGAACCAAAAATATCAAGTTCCCTAAAGCAAGTTGAACATCCCCATCCAATGCTATCTTTAGCCAAAACCAAAAGCGTAAAAGAACTATCTAGCTTTCTAAAAGATAAAGAAGGACTACTATCATGGAAATTAGATGGCCTAACAATAGTCCTTACTTATGAAAACGGTACTTTGCAAAGTGGCGTAACAAGAGGTACAGGAATTATCGGAGAATTAATAACAGAAAACGTAAAGAAATTCCAAAATATACCCCTAACCATTCCCTATAAAGGGAAACTAGTTCTAAGAGGAGAAGCTATAATAAAATACTCAGATTTTAACAAAATAAATAAAGCTCTAGGAGATGGCTCTAGTCAGTACAAAAACCCAAGAAACCTATGTTCAGGATCAGTAAGACAATTAGATAGCAGTATTACCGCTAAAAGATGTGTAAACTGTATAATCTTTGCCCTAATAGAATCATCAGATTTCATATCAAATGAAAAAAGCAAGTGCTTCAATTGGCTAAAAAAACAAGGCTTTGAAGTAGTAGAAAGCCATAAAGTAACTAAAGAAAATATAGAAGAAGAAGTAATGAAATATAAAGAAAAAATAAAAGATTATGACATTCCATCAGATGGATTAGTAATAACATACAATGACATATCCTATAGTAGTACTCTAGGAAGAACCGCCAAATTCCCTAAAGATTCACTAGCCTTCAAATGGCAAGATGAAACCGCATCAACAACATTAAGAAAAATAGATTGGTTAGTATCAAGAACCGGACTAATAAACCCTGTCGCTGTATTTGATCCCGTAGAACTAGAAGGAACAATAGTATCAAGAGCATCACTACATAACGTATCCATATTAGAAGGATTAAAACTAGGTATAGGAGATACCATAAATGTATACAAAGCCAATATGATAATACCTCAAGTAGCTAGTAATTCCACTAAAAGTAACAATCTAGAATTACCAAATAGATGTCCTGTATGTAATAGCAAAGCCAAAATAATATCATCTTCTGATGTAAAATACCTATATTGTGTAAATGAATTCTGCAAAGCCAAACTAATTAAAAGATTAAGCCTATTTGTAAGTAGAAATGCCATGAATATAGATGGAATATCAGATATGATACTAAGTAAGTTAATAGAGCAAAAACTAGTAACTAACTATAAAGATTTATATCACTTAGATAGATATAAAGATAAAATAATCTCATATGAAGGTTTTGGTGAAAAATCATACGAAAATATGATAAAGTCAATAGAAAAGTCACGACAAGTAAAATTACCAAACTTTATATATGCCTTAGGCATTCCCGATATAGGTTTATCAAGAGCTAAATTAATATGCAATAACTTTAATAATGATTTCAATAAAATATGCAATTTAACTTTTGAAGAACTAAGTTCTATTCCCAAAGTAGGAGATATAATAGCTAAAGAATGGGTAGATACCTTCTCAAATGAAGACTTCAAAGAAGAATTAAGAGAATTAAAAGAAGAAGTAAATATTTCTACTATAATAGATAAAACAGAAAAAACCTTAGAAGGATTAACATTTGTCATAACAGGAAGTCTAAATAAGTTTCTTAATAGAGATAAAATGATAGAATATATAGAAAATCATGGTGGAAGAGTAATAACAAGTATATCTAATAAAGTAAATTATCTAATAAATAATGATGTAACAAGTTCTAGTACTAAGAATATAAAAGCAAAAGAATTAGGAATAGAAATAATAAACGAAGATACATTCTTAAGTTTAGCAGAAAAAAATAAATAAAAGCTTAAAATATGCCTCTCACACTACGCCCATCGAGGTTTTTGAAAGCCTAAGGTCTTTCAAAAGAATTTTAGAGCC
>CAVCHK010000013.1:0-8000 GCA_963601985.1 Paludibacteraceae bacterium | reverse complement strand
ATATGAAACAGAGCCATTAACAGCATAAACATCACTTATAGATATTTTAGAATTAGAATATGAAACTAATTGATCTAATAAATTAATTGAATCCCTCATTCCACCATCAGATATTCTAGCAATTTCATATAAAGCATCATCATCAATAACAATATTTTCTAATTTTGATATTTCTTTAAGCCTATCAACAATCATATCATCACTAATCTTAGAAAATCTAAACTTTTGGCACCTTGAAGATATAGTAAGAGGTATTTTTGACGGCTCGGTAGTCGCCAAAATAAAAATAACATGGCTAGGTGGTTCTTCTAAAGTTTTTAATAAAGCATTAAATGCCTGATTAGTAAGCATATGAACTTCATCAATAATATAAACCTTATATTTTGAATTACTAGGAACCAAATTAATTTTATCACGAAGTTCCCTAATTTCATCAACACCATTATTTGAAGCAGCATCAATTTCCACAATATCATTACTATTATTAAAATTAATACAATTATAACACTTTCCACAAGGTTTATAATCAATTAAATTTTCACAATTAACAAGTCTAGCAATAATTTTAGCAATAGTAGTCTTTCCCGTACCACGAGGTCCACTAAAAAGATAAGCATGAGAAACTTTATTATTAGCAATAGCATTTTGTATAACAGTAACAACTTCGTCTTGCCCATAAACACTATCAAAATCAATAGGTCTATATTTACGATACAAAGCCAAATAACTCATATAGACAAATCACCTTCCCATTTAACATTATACCATAAAAACAAAAGAAATAACTACTATTTTCGTTTATTTTTAAAAAAATCAGACAATAAACAAGCACATTTATTATTTTCGAGTAAATTACAGTCAACAAACTTAGAAATTTTATTTTTATCATACATTTGTTCGTTAAAATTATAAGTACCAAAATAAACCTTTTTAATACGACTTTCAATAATAGCACCCATACACATCATACAAGGCTCTAAAGTAACATACATAACACAATCATTTAATCTCCAACTACCAATTTTTCTACAAGTCTCACTAATAGCAATAATTTCAGCATGCATTATAACATTTTGTTTAGTTTCACGAAAATTATGAGCACTAGCAATAAGTTGATTATTTAAATAAATAGCACAACCAACAGGAATTTCACCAATTTTTAAAGCTTTTTTAGCTTCTTCAATAGCCACTGCCATAAAATCAAAATCATTTTTCATATATATCACCACAACTTTATATAAATATTAACATATAATAAATATCATATCAACAACACAAAACACATAATTCTTATGTTCCACGTGAAACATAAGAAAAGAAATATATTTAATAGATAATAAAATATAATAATATTAACAAAAAAAATATTGTACAATATATAAACTATATTTTTTTAAAATTAATAAATAAAATAAATGTTTCTGTGGATAGACTCATGTTCCACGTGAAACATAAGAAAAGAAATATATTTAATAGATAATAAAATATAATAATATTAACAAAAAAAATATTGTACAATATATAAACTATATTTTTTTAAAATTAATAAATAAAATAAATGTTTCTGTGGATAGACTCATGTTCCACGTGAAACATAAGAAAAGAAATATATTTAATAGATAATAAAATATAATAATATTAACAAAAAAAATATTGTACAATATATAAACTATATTTTTTTAAAATTAATAAATAAAATAAATGTTTCTGTGGATAGACTCATGTTCCACGTGAAACATAAGAAAAGAAATATATTTAATAGATAATAAAATATAATAATATTAACAAAAAAAATATTGTACAATATATAAACTATATTTTTTTAAAATTAATAAATAAAATAAATGTTTCTGTGGATAGACTCATGTTCCACGTGAAACATAAATTATTCCAAATAATTACCAAAACAAAATCAAGATAATATATCTTGTACTATATCAAAAATAAAATAATTACAATAATTAAAAAAACAATTTAAAAATCAAAAACAAAATTAAAAATTTTTTTAAATATATTAATGTTTCACGTGGAACATAAAAAAAGATACACACATTAATATAATGTTAAAGCTGCTGACTTCCGTCCCTGACTTGATTCCATCAATTAATGTTGTATCAACATAATAATACACCAAAACAAAATAAATTGCAAATAAAAACTTATCAACAGTTTAATTAGTTACAAAAGAAAAAACAAATATATGTATGTGTATTTAACAATAAAACCGTATAAAAAAAGAATAACAAATATACTATTCATTATTCTCAACATCTAAACCTTGAACTAAATCATCTTCCTTATCAACAATAGCAGTAGAACTAACAATACTATTCTCTTTTAAATTAATAAGTTTAACACCCTGAGTAACCCTACTCATCGTAGAAATTTTATCAACAGCCAACCTAATAATAATACCAGAATCAGTAATAATCATTAAATCCTTGCTATCGTCAACAGTTTTAAACGATACAATAGAACCATTTTTATCAGTAATATTAACAGTTTTTACACCCTTACCACCGCGATTAGTAATTCTGTATTCATCAACAGGTGTCTTCTTACCATAACCATTTTCAGTAATAACAAGTACATATTCATTAGGTTCAACAATCTCCATACCAACAAGCACACCACCATCAAGATTAATTCCCCTAACACCAGAAGCACTTCTACCCATCACTCTAACTGCACCTTCATTAAATCTAACCATTCTACCATTAGAAGAAACCATTAAAATTTCATCATTACCAGTAGTCTTCTTAACAGATACAAGTTCATCATCATCTTTTAAAGTAATAAACTTCTTACCGTTAGTTCTAATACTATCAAATTCAGATATATCAGTCCTTTTAATTAAGCCACTTTTCGTAGCAAATATCAAACATTTGTATTCATCATCACTAGATATTTTCAATAAAGAAGTAACCTTTTCATTTTTTTCTAAAGACAACAAATTAATAATCGGTAATCCCTTAGACTGTCTACTATATTCAGGAATCTCATAACCCTTAATTCTATATACCTTGCCCTTATTAGTAAACAAAAGAATATAATCATGACTAGTAGCATTAATCAAATGCTCCACAAAATCCTCCTCATTAGTAGTCATACCCTTAATACCAATACCTCCCCTATTTTGCGTCTTATAAGTATCAGCAGGTAATCTCTTAATATAACCCTTATTAGTTAATGTAATAACAACATTTTCAACAGGAATTAAAGATTCATCTTCAATAAAATCAATAGCGGTCATATCAATATGCGTTCTCCTATCATCAGCATATTTACCCTTAATTTCAAGCATTTCATTTTTAATGACCTCAAGAATCCTTTCCTCACTAGCTAAAATATCCTCTAATTCCTTAACTAACTTCAAAAGTTCAGCAATTTCTTCCTCAATCTTAGATTTTTCAAGTCCAGTAAGTCTCTTTAATCTCATATCAAGAATAGCCTGAGATTGAACCTCAGATAGAGCAAAATTAGACATAAGACCAGCCTTAGCCTCATCATCATCAGCAGATTCCCTAATAATTTTAATAACCCTATCAATATTATCAAGAGCAATCTTTAAACCATCCAGTATGTGTAACCTATCCTTATATCTCTTTAAATCAAATCTACATCTACGATATATAACATGTTTCTGATGATCAATATATTTTTCAATAATTTCCCTTAACCCAAGAGTTCTAGGTATTCCATCAACAAGCATTAAAAAATTAATACCATATGAAGATTGAAGCTGCGTATGCCTATATAAATTATTCAAAACAACATTAACATTAGCCTCTTTCTTAACATCAATAACAATCTTAATACCCTCCAAAGCCGACTCATCACTTAAATTAGAAATACCATCAATTACCTTATCTCTAACAAGTTCACCAATTCTTTGAATCAAAGCCTTCTTATTAACTTGATAAGGAAGTTCAGTAATAACAATTCTTTGCTTATTATGTACATCCTCAACAACAGCCATACCCCTAATAGTAATAGTACCTCTACCGCTCTCATATGCCTTTTTAATACCACTATTACCCAAAATAACACCAGCAGTAGGAAAATCAGGTCCTTTAATATACTGCATAAGTTCAGTTACAGTAATCTCCGGATTATCAATATAAGCAACACATCCATCAATAACTTCACCTAAATTATGAGGTGGAATATTAGTAGCCATACCAACAGCAATACCCATATTACCATTAACTAATATATTAGGGAATCTACTAGGTAAAACACCAGGTTCTTTTCTCTGACCATCATAATTTTCAGAAAAATCAACAGTATCCTTATTCAAATCCCTAAGTAATTCCATAGATATTTTAGCAAGCCTTGCTTCAGTATAACGACTAGCAGCAGCTCCATCACCATCAATAGAACCAAAATTACCATGTCCGTCAACAAGAGTATGTCGATAAGTAAAATCCTGAGCCATTCTAACCATAGAATCATAAATAGCAGAATCACCATGTGGATGATAATGACCCATAACAGCACCAACAGCATTAGCAGATTTCTGATACTTCTTATCAGGAGTCATACCCTCTTCATATAAAGTATATAAAATTCTTCTATGAACAGGTTTAAGACCATCTCTAACATCAGGAAGAGCTCTAGCAACAATAACACTCATAGAATAGTCAAGGAAAGACTTTCTCATTTCACCAACAATATTAACAGCTACTTTCCTATCTTTTTCATAATTATTATCTTCTCCCATATCTTCTATATTCAAATCTTTATCTACATTCATATCTTCCATAATAAACCTCCTATATATCCAAATTTTCTACAAATAAAGCATTATCCTCAATAAACTTTCTTCTAGGTTCTACTTCTTCTCCCATAAGTAATTGAAATGTTTCATCAGCAAGAATAGCATCATCTAAAGTAACCTGTTTTAATATTCTCTTATCAATTCCCATTGTTGTTTCTCTAAGTTCTTCTGGATTCATCTCTCCTAAACCTTTCATTCTACCAATTTCATACTTCGTATTAGCAGGTAAAGTAGCCAAGTACTCATCTCTTTCTGCCTCATCAAGTACATATTTGATATTTTTACCATGTTTAATTGAATATAAAGGTGGTTGTGCAGCATATATATGACCATTCTCTACTAACGGTTTAAAATACCTATAAAATAAAGTAAGCAATAATGTTCTAATATGAGCTCCATCAACATCAGCATCAGTCATAATAATTATCTTATAATATCTTAATTTAGATATATCAAATTCATCACCAATACCAGTACCTAAAGCAGTAATCATAGTTCTAATCTCTTCATTAGCAAGTATTCTATCCAATCTAGCTTTCTCTACATTAAGTATTTTACCCCTAATAGGAAGAATAGCCTGAGTAATAGGATTTCTTCCCATCTTAGCACTACCAGCAGCAGAATCACCCTCTACAATAAACATTTCAGATATAGTGGCATCATGAGAAGAACAATCAGTAAGTTTACCCCAATAATTAGAAATTTCAAGTCCACCTTTTCTCCTAGTTAACTCTCTAGCCCTTCTAGCAGCTACTCTAGCTCTAGCAGCAGTCATAGATTTTTCTATTATAATCTTAGCATCAATAGGATGCTCCATTAAAAATCTCTCAAAAGCCTTAGCAAATATACTAGCGGCAACTTTTCTAACCTCACTATTACCAAGTTTAGTCTTAGTTTGACCCTCAAACTGAGGTTCAGGTACTTTAGCGGATATAATCATTGTTATACCTTCTCTAACATCATCACCACTAAGAGGTTCATCATTATCCTTAAGCATTTTATTAGACTTAGCATAATTATTAATAATTCTAGTTAAAGCAAGCTTAACTCCATCCTCATGAGTACCTCCTTCAGGAGTAATGATATTATTAACAAAGGAATAAACAGTAGCATTATAACCATCATTATATTGAAGAGCAACTTCTATTGAGATATCATTTTCCATTCCTTCAACATATACTATATCCTCATGAATAGGAGTTCTATTTTTATTTACATAAGCAACAAACTCCTTAATACCTCCTTCATAAACAAACGTATCCTTCTCACCTGTTCTATCATCCATAAGAATAATTCTAAGACCTTTATTTAAAAAAGCAAGTTCCCTAGTTCTAGTCTTTAATGTTTCATAATTAAAAGTAGTAGTCTCTTTAAATATTTCATCATCAGGCATAAAAGTTACAGTAGTACCAGTTCTATCATCACTACATTCTCCTATTACCTTTAAAGGTTCTAAAGTATGTCCACCATTAGCAAACTTAATATAGTGAACTTTTCCCTCTTTATAAACAGTTACCTCTACCCATTTACTAAGAGCATTAACTACAGAAGCACCAACACCATGTAAACCACCAGATACTTTATATCCTCCACCACCAAATTTACCACCAGCATGTAATACAGTATATACTGTCTCGACAGTAGATAATCCAGTCTTAGGATGTACTTCAACTGGTATTCCTCTACCATCATCTTTAACAGTAACAGAACCATCTTTATTAACAGTTATCTCAATATCATCACAATACCCTGCTAAAGCCTCATCGATAGCATTATCTACTATTTCCCAAACTAAATGGTGAAGTCCTTTCTCACTAGTACTGCCTATATACATACCAGGCCTTTTTCTAACGGCTTCAAGTCCTTCTAAAACTTGAATATCCGAAGCATTATAATGTTCATTATTATTCATCAATATCACCTTCCTGCTCTAAAATTATTTCCCGGGAAATAATTTTTCCATTTTTTATTTCATAAACATTTGCTTTTTTACATATATCATTATCAATATTTTTTAAATCCGTAGTGGTAATCACAGTTTGTATATCACCATCAAGATATTTTAAAATATTATTTTTCTTTATAATATCTAATTCACTAAAAATATCATCAAGTAAAAGTATAGGACTATCCCCAATTAAATTATTAAATAATTTCACCTCGGATAATTTTAAAGCCAAAATAGCACTTCTAAGCTGCCCTTGACTTCCAAATAATGATAAATTTTTTCCATCAAGAGAAAAATAAAAATCATCACGATTAGGGCCAATCAAAGTAGTCCTATACTGAATTTCTTTATTTAATCCCTTATTTAACTTAATAATCATATCATTATCAGAATAACCTTCAAAATAATTAATATTAGAAACATAATTAATACAAAGACCAGAAATACCAGTAATAGAATAGAAAATATCACCTAAATACCTATTAATATCATCAACATACTTTTTTCTATATTTAGAAATAAGTATAGATAAAGAAACATAACTATCATTAATAATACCTAAATAAATACTATCATTTTTTTTCTGAGAACTAAAAATCTTTAAAAACTCATTTCTTTGCCTCAACAAAACATTATAATCATTCAAATATTTCAAATAAAATTTATCAATTTGACTAATCTGAATATTAAAATATTTTCTTCTAGCTAAAGGACTATCTTTAAAAAGAATAATATCATTAGAACTAAAAATAATAACATTCATAGTGGACATAAATTCACTAATTTTCCTAATTTCCTTATTATTAATCTTAATACATTTACCATTTTCATTAATAATATTTTCTATAACATTAATTCCATTGTTTCCTACCAAAACACCCTTAATTCTAGAAAAAGAATTATCAAATTTAATTAAATTCTTATCATTATTTGATAAAAAAGACTTTGTTACAGCAAGTACATAAATAGATTCCAATAAATTAGTTTTACCTTGAGCATTATCCCCAATAATAACATTAATATTCCTATTAAATTTAACATTTAAATTATCATAATTTCTATAATTTTTAAGTTCAATATTTTTTATCCACATTCTAAAACCTTTTTTTTGCTCATATAATCACCATATTAAAATTTACGTACTCCTATACATATATAATTATACCACAAAAATACAAAAAGAAAAAGAAAAAAATATAAATTTTAATTATCTTTTTGTAACTATTTACAGCCCATGGATTAAATTGTATTTCAAAAGCGATCAATTTTTCT
>CAVCHK010000012.1:0-9428 GCA_963601985.1 Paludibacteraceae bacterium | reverse complement strand
AGAAGATACTTTTAAATACTACATCATGGCATATTCTTATTGTTATGGTATCTTTCATTTTTGCTCCTTTCGTATATTATACCCCTCATAATATATAAACACTTAAACCTTCTTTTATTTGTAAGAAATAAGATATTTTTTTAAGGAAATTTGAGGTTTATGAAGAAGAGGGGAAAAAATACTATCATTAGTTTTAAAATTATGTTATACTTAATATGTTAGGTGGTAGAATGAAAAGAGTTGTATTTAGTATATTTATTTGTATATATATTGTTATTACTATTTTAGTTACTTCTATTTTGCTTTCTTATAATGATCGTGGTGTAGCTGAGAGTAGTAAGTTTTATTTGGTTAGTGATAATAGTGATTTGGTGATTATTGATAAGAATAGTAGTGTTAATAGTGGTGATAGTATTTATTATTATGATAATAGTAAGATTAGTAGTGGTATAGTTACTTTAGTTAATGATAATGGTTATAAGCTTGATAGTGGTATTACTATAGGTAAGGATGATATTCTTGGTATTGGTAGTAGTAGATATGGTATAGTTGGTAGTGTATATAGTGTTCTTACTTCTAAATGGGGATATTTATTTATTATTATTTTTCCTATGGTTATGGCTTTTATTTATGAGATATATGAGATTGTTAAGGAAATTAAGAAGAAGTAATGAGAAAGTTTGTTAAGAAGAGTTATATTGTTATTGGTATTATAGTTATACTTAGTATTACTTTTATTTGTTATGGTAGGTATATTTATAATGATATTAGGGATTTTTATCTTAGTAGTCGTAATTTTTATTTTAATAGTGATAAGCTTAAGGTTAATAGGGCTATATATCAGGTTGATACTTGGTCAGCGGTTGATCCGTATACTATTGTTATTAATATGAATAGTAGTAAGAATAATTTGGTTCATACTAGTAGTGATATTGAGTATAATATTTCTTATATTTGTTCTGATAATGTTTTATGTTCTATTAATAAGAGTAGTAGTACTATTTATGCTAGTAGTCATAGTGATTCTTTTACTGCTGTTATTACTCCTAATGGGAGTTTTAGTGATGGTGATGAGGCTTATATGGAGATTTATGCTGATAGTGTATATCCTTATAAAAAAAGACTTAGTGCTAGGTTTATTTTAAGGGTTGGTAGGGTTGGTATTTCTTATTCTATTGATGATGAAGTTAAAAGACCTTATCTTAATTTTAATATTACTAATACTTTTGATTATTATTTGGTTAAGGAAGAGTTTGATAGTTATAGTGTTAATGATAGGATTGATAGGGGTACATATATGAGTCTTAGTGATGATAATAAGAAGAGGTGTACTTCAGTGATGATTAGTTTGTCTTTTGATCCTAATGTGGTTATTCTTGATATGACTAATAGTGCTTATTTGAATGCTTATAATGTATCTATTATTAATATTGATGGTTATGATTATGTTAATGGTATTTCTTTTAAGATGGATTCGGAGTCTAGTGAGGTTATTAAGTTTTATAAGAGGGATGTTACGATTGATTATTCTTATCCTATTATTAATGATAATTCGGTTATTGGTTTTAGTTATTCTCAGTAGGTGGTGTTTGTATGGATAGTGTTATTTTGGAATATATTAAATTTGTTAAGAAGTCTAATCTTATGTATTTTAAGTTTATTATGGATAAGAAGTTTAATAGTGAAATATTTGATAGGTTTATTGATACTTATATTAATATTAGGTATTATTATGACTTTGAACCTAAGTATAAGGGTTTTAGTGCTAATATTAATTATTATATGAAGGATTGTGCTTCTTCTTTGATTAGTGAGTATAATGAGTTTAGTGATACTATTAAGAATATGTTTTATTTGTTTCAATATGTTCTTTATTTTGATGGTGTAGTAAGTGATAGGGATATAAGGGATGTTATTGATGAAATAGATGAGTATAGAGAGAAAACTTTGGGTTATATTGATAATGGGTTTGCGAATAAGTTATATAGTATGATAAAAGAGGATAATAAGAAGAAGAATAGTTATATTAGGGGGTTTGATAGTGATAGGTTTTTTCTTAATATTAAGAAGACTAATAGGAAAAATGTGTTTTTTGTTTCTTTGAATTATAATATTAAGTTTAATAGAATATATAGTGATTATGCTATTAATAAGGTATATAATAGTGGTATTGTTAATGAGGATAAGCTTTTTATTACTTATTACTTAGTTAGTTGTTTGATTCTTAAGAATGTTATTTCTTGTAAGTTTGGGTATGATTATATTGTTTCTTTTCCTTGTTCTTTATTTGATAAGGATAGTAAGGGTAATAGGCTTATTTCTGTTATTAGGGATAGTTGTACTATAGGTAGTTTGGTTATGTTATTTAGTTATAGTGATTATTTGAAATATAAAGAGGATATTAATGGTTTTATTAAGGATGGGTTTAAGGTGGCTATTTATATTGATGATAGTTTTAAATATGATGATGTTAGTAATGAATGGATGGCTATATTTAGTTATATTGTTATTGATAGTGAATATAGTTATGATTTTGATAGGGATAAGGTTATTTTTGTTAGTAGGTGATAGAAGTGGATACGTTTTTTAGGTTTTTATATGAATTTTTACAGCAGTTTTTCTCTGGTTTTATTGTTATGTTTAAGGGGATAATTAGTGGTGTTGGTAATATTTTTGATATTAAGAGTTATATTAGTATTGTTAATGGTTATAAGGGGGATTTTAATGGGCCTGAATGGGTAATGGTTGGTATTTCTATTGTTTGTGTTGTTTTGGTATTGGGTTTTATTTTTCTATTGATTTATTTTATTATTAGAAAGTATATAAGGTTTAGAAAGACTTTGGTAGAAGAGGAGTCTTTACTTGAAGAGGTTGCTTCACTTAATAAGGAAGTTTCAGATTTGGTTAATGAAAAAGAGAGTATACTTGCTATGAAGGTATCACAACTTGGGCTTAAGCCTGGGGAGACTACTGGTATTTTGGAAGATGAGAAAGAAGAGAATGTGGATACTACTTCTAGTAGATTTCCTAAGCTTACAGCAGTGGATAATGATTATGTTAATTATAAGGTTATGAATTATGGTAATGATTTTACTTTAGAGGAACTTGTGGAGTATTTTAGGAATTTTGCGGCTTTTCAGCTTAAGCTTTATTATAAGTCAGAAATGATTAGATTATTTATTTCTGCTTTAGCTTCGACAAAACTTGTTATATTACAGGGTATAAGTGGTACTGGTAAGACTTCGCTTGCTTATGCTTGGGGTAAATTTTTGAAGCATGATTCTTGTGTTGCTTCGGTACAACCTTCTTGGAGGGATAGAACAGAGTTATTTGGTTATTTTAATGAGTTTACTAAGAAGTTTAATGAAACTGAGGTTCTTAAGGAATTATATGTTGCTGGGTATACGGATGATATTTATACGGTTATACTAGATGAGATGAATATTTCGAGAGTTGAGTATTATTTTGCTGAAATGTTATCTATATTGGAGATGCCTAATAAGGATGAGTGGATAGTGGAACTTGTATCTAGTGCTTGGGATGATGATCCTAAGAATGTTGAAGATGGTAAACTTAGAATACCTCCTAATGTATGGTATATTGGTACTATTAATAATGATGATTCTACTTTTATGGTAACTGATAAGGTTTATGATAGGGCTATGCCTTTGGATATTAATGATAAGGGAGAAGTGTTTGAGCCTACTATTACTGAGGCTATGGATATTAATTATTCTTATTTGGATAAGTTGTTTAGTGAGGCTATGAGTAATAATCCTATAAGTGAAGATACTTTGAATAAGATTAATGATATGGATGATTATGTTATTAAGCATTTTAGGATTGCTTTTGGTAATCGTATAGTGGCTCATATGAAGAAGTTTGTTCCGGTATATGTTGCTTGTGGTGGTGATGAAGTAGATGGTGTTGATTACTTTATTGCTAGAAAAATACTTAGGAAGTTTGAACAGCTTAATATTTCTTATATTAGGGATGAGATTGATGGTTATATTGAGTTTTTGGATAAGACTTTTGGTAAGGGTAAGATGAAAGAGTGTGAGGAGTATTTACTTAGACTTAAGAAACTTACATAGGAGGAGTTATGAATAATCTTGAAATAGTTGATTTATATGATAAATTTGATAATAAGAAGATTGATACTTTTTATAATAATATTAATTCTAGTTTAAGGGTTATTAGTAATAGTGATAGTGTTAATTGTGATTATGAATGGCTTGATATGATGGAGAAGACTATTATGTATCTTGATAATATTTTGCGTAATCCTAATAGGTTTATTGTTAATGAAGAGGATATTGTTAAGATTGAACTTGCTAGAAGGGTTACGGTAGAGAGTATTAAGCATTTGTCTAGGAATACTAATCTTATACAGGATTATAATAAGGAGACTGGTGATGTTAAGCCTAGTAAGATTCTTAATATTAATAAAGAAGAGAGTTTTGATACTTATGAGAATAGGTTTATTTATAGTCTAATTAAGAATATGAAGTTTTATATTGAGAGGAAGAAGAGGAATCTTGTTACTACTTCTTCTAGTAAGAGTAGTAATAAAATGGAATATAGTGCTAAGAGTAGTATTGGTAAAGAGAATATTGATATTTCTATGTCTATTAGTAGTAGGAGAGAAGATATTAGTAATAATAAGAATGATAGTGGTATGTCTATAGAAGAGAGGATTGAGAAGTTAGAACTTAGAATAGCTGATTTATGTTCTTCTTCGGTATATCAGACTATTGATAAGATGCATATTTCGCTTGTTACTTCTCCTATTAAGAAGACTAATGTTATTCTTAAGAATGTTAATTTTCAGTATGCTCTTAGTTTATGGAATTATCTTCAGAGTCATTTTGATGATGGTGTTAAAAGGGATAAGAAGAATAGGGATTTTTATGATGATGGTAGGTTTAAGAAGTGTATAGATGAGTCTTTTCTTTTGGATTATTTGGTTCTTAATTCTGTTAATAATGATGGTAATGTTAATGATAAGGCTGATTTGAGTGAGAGAATAGCGGGTAATATGGTAGAGAAGATTATGAGTATTGATCCGGATATTGATGAGAAGAGACTTAAGGATATTGTTTTGGAACAGTATAGTACTATTAAGTATAAAACTGTTGTTAATGAGAAACAGATTGAGGATACTTTTAAGAAGTATATGAATAGGTATTTGAGTGATGTTAGAGAGCTAAGGTTATGATGGTGATGGATGATGATTGATAAGATTAAAAATAATAAGGTACTTAGGATAATAGCTATGGTTATTAAAATGATTATTTCTTTGTTTGTAATAGTGGTAGTTAGTATTATTTTTATACAAAGGGTTTCTAATAATAGGGCATCTTTTGGTGGTTATAGTTTATATACGGTTATTACTGAGAGTATGGTTCCTAGGTATAATGTTTTTGATATGATTGTTACTAAGAAGGTTAATATTAATGATATTATGCTTGGTGATGATGTTGTATATCTTGGTAATAAGGATGATTTTGCTGGTAAGATTGTTACCCATGAGGTTATTAAGATAGAGAAGATTGATGGTAATATTTATTTTCATACTAAGGGTATTAATAATGATATAGAGGATCCTTTGGTTAGTAGTGATCAGATTATGGGAAAGGTTTGTTTTAAGAGTCATATTCTTAGTTTTATTAGTAGAGTAGTTAATAATATTTATGGGTTTTATTTTGTGATATTTGTTCCTTTTGCTATTCTTTTAGTTATGGAAATTATTGATATTGTTTATGAGAGAAGAGATAGGAAAAGTTAGGTGACTTCTATGAATGATAAGATTAAAAGAGTAAGAAGGAAGAGGAGACTTAGGAAGAGTACTTTGTTTTTTCTTTTCCTAACTCTTGCTTCTAATAGTTTTGCTTGGTTTGTTTATTCCACTAAAGTTTCTAATAGTATTACCGCTAAGGTTAAGAGTTGGCATGTTAGTTTTGATGTTAGTGGTGGGGATACATCTGAGTATATTGAGGTTAATATTGATAGTATTTATCCTGGTATGGTGGAGTTTCGTAAGGAAGTTAATGCAGTTAATAATGGGGAAGTTGATGCTAAGATTTCTTATGAGATTGTATCTGCGAGAATATTTGATGATGATTTGATTGAGAGGGGGTTATCTTCTTCTTCTATTATTGATAGTTTTAATGTGGATTATCCTTTTGTTATATCTATTGGAACGAGTAGTGATGTTATTACTGCTAATGGGGGAGAGGTTTTGCTTTTTATAACTGCTTCTTGGGATTATGAGAGTGGTAATGATATAGAGGATACTGAGTGGGGTAATAGGGCTTATGATTATCATCTTAGTAATCCTGATATTCCTAGTATTAGTATTCTTGTTAAAGTTAGTGCTATTCAAATGTGAAAAATAGAAGAGTTTTCTCTTCTATTTTACTTGTATGAATGATAGTTTCACATTCATTTTGGCTTCTTTATCTTCTTTGGTTGTTTCTGTATCTTCTTTGTTATTCATAGTACTGTTTTCGCTATCATCCCACATTATATATACTCTTATGTTTATTTGATTTGTATTGTCTTTGTGTAATATGGTATTTTCTATTACTTGGTTATCTTTTGTTAGTGCTATTTCTTCTTGGTTATCTATTTTGTATTTGGTTGCTATTAGGTCTTTTACTGGGCTTGTATCTGATGGGGATATTTCTATTTTGTATGTAAATGATACATCTACTTCAGTGGCATCTATTATTAGGTCAAAGTATCCTGTACTTGTTGGTGCTATGACATTGTCTTTAATATTATTATTACCTTCAAAGACTGGTGTAATAGTGGCATTAGTGGTACTGTTTTCTCTTATATCTTTGTTATTTACTAGTATTTTCCATCTTGCTATAGTTATATTTGCTGATTCATTGGTGGTTGTTATGTATTTGGCATAGGTATCTTGTATTAGAAATATGCATAGTAGTAGGCATAGTACTGCTAAGGGGAATGTTATTTTTTTATTCATTTTTCACCTCGTTATTATGTTAAAATTATATCATAATTGGGAGTGGTATGCAATTGTTTTACGTGTATAATATGGATAAATTGGTTCTTTTTAAGTATTATTATCTGTTGTATAGTGAGTGTAAAGTTTGTTTTATATAACTTGCAACGGGTGGTATAAATATGTTAGAATTGTGTTAAAGTAGAGGGATTTATATGGCAAGGGAAGTTGTTTTTAAGGCTGATAAGGTATATAATAGGAAAAAGAGATATAATAGGGTTAAGGTTATTTTGGGTATTTTGTTTTTATTTCTTATTTTTGTTTTTATTATTCTTAGTATTATATATAGGGGTGGTAGGTTTACTGTTAGTCTTGATCGTAATTTGGCTAATGATAATAATATTGTTATTTATGATAATAAAGAGATTATGGAAGGTAAGAGGAAACTTGAGGCTAGTAGTTTAGATTTTATGGATAATATTTCTATTAATTGGATACCTAGTAATATTGATGATGAAATGGATGGTAGTCATAATGGGGATAATTATATTGCTTATACTTTTTATGTGGCTAATAATGGTAAAGAGACTGTTGATTATTGGTATAGTATTGTTATTGATGATGTTATTAAGAATGTTGATGAGGCCGCTAGAATAATGATATTTTTGAATGGTAAGAGAAGTGTATATGCTAAGATTAATTCTTATACTGGTAAGGAGGAAGAGGGTACTGTGGCTTTTTTTAGTGATAAGGAGGCTGTGCTTGAAGAGAGAAGTGGTTTTGCTCCTTTGGATGTGGATAAGTTTACAGTGGTTATTTGGCTAGAGGGAGATGATCCTGATTGCGTTGATAGTATTTTAGGTGGAGAGATTAAGATGCATATGGAAATAAGAGAGGAGCATAATGGTTAATATGAAAAAGAAGAAAAAAAATAGGTTATTTTATTTGCTTTTGTTATTATTTCTTACTGTTATTAGTATATCTGTTTCTTCTTATGCTTGGTTTACTAGTAATAGGCTTGTTAGTGTTGGTTTGCTTGATGTTAGTGTTAAGGCTATGGGGGGAATTGAAATTAGTAGTGATGGTATTAATTGGAAGTCTTCTATTGATGTTGATGATATTATGAATGCAAGGGAGAATTATCCTGGTAGTGTTAATCAGATTCCTAGTGTTTTAGAGCCTGTATCTTCTTCTATTAACGTAAGTGATGGTAAGCTTGAACTTTTTTATGGTGTTGCTTCTAATAATAGTGATGGGGAGTATGTTTTGTCTTCTTCTCGTAGTATAGAGGAAGAGGGGTATGGTAGTGATAGTTTGGGTAAATTTATTGCTTTTGATTTGTTTTTGAGGGTTAATAAGGATACTGATTTGTATTTGACTCCAGAGTCTATTGTTACTTATTTGGGTGATGTTTCTTTTGGTATTGAGAATGCTGTTAGGACTGCTTTTATATATGAGGGTAGTACTATTAATGGTAGTAGTAGTGATGTTATTCAGAATCTTAGTACTAATAGTAATGATGATGTTTATACTTGGGAAGCTAATTATGATAGGCATACTTCTTTTGGGGTTAGTAATGCTAGGGATGTATATGGTATTTCTATTGGTACTATATCTGATAAGATTGATTATGATGGTATAATGGGTGAGTTTTCTTCTTCTTTGGGTATAACTATTGATAAGGCTAATAGTGATTATTATCCAGAGTATTTTAAGAGAGCTAAAGTTAGTGTTTATACTGCTAATGGGTTTAGTAATAATGTTTTGTTATTTAATATTAAAAGTGGTATTTCTAAGGTTAGGGTTTATATGTGGATAGAGGGTCAGGATGTTGATTGTGAGAATAATGCTTCTATTGGAAATATGTCTTTTAGTCTTCAATTTAGTAGTAATCCTTCTTAGAAATTCATTGGTTTTTAATTTACATAATTTTGATTATATGGTATACTTGTCTATAGTAGAGGTGAGTGTATGAGAAGTGGTAGACGTAAGTTTTATTCTAGAATATCGTTAGTTTTTGATAATTCTAAAATTAGAATGCGTTTTATGACACTTCTTTTTTGTTTTGTTATTTTAGCTATTGGTATTACTACGTATTTTTATACTTATAGTGATTTGATTATTGATTTTAAGGATGATAGTGATTATTTAGAGAGTGGGATATATGGTAATAAGGCTTATGTTAATGATATAGAGAGTGATTATAATTATTATATGGGTCTTAATTATACTTCTAGTAGTGATAATACTCTTCCTAGTGTGGATAATAAGAATATATATAATGATAGTAATTTAGTACAGGTTAAGATTACTTATCTTAGTGATGATGGTGTTAATAAGGGGTATGTTTCTTTAAGTGAGAGAGTGGATACTTTTGTTTATTATAAGATGCTTGCTATTAATGATAATGGTAGTAGTGATAAGAGTGATGATTATGTTGTGATTGATCTTATTG
>CAVCHK010000011.1:0-3078 GCA_963601985.1 Paludibacteraceae bacterium | reverse complement strand
AATTTGTAAACCAAATAAAAAATGAATTATTTTCATCTAAAGTATATATTTATGGAATTAATGGAAATAGAGTAGAATTACCTAAAGGATCTACTATTATAGATTATGCATTTAACTTAGATTCTGATATTGGTAATACTATGGTAGGAGCTATTGTTAATGATGATTATAAAGATGTTAGTTATGTTCTTAAAAATAATGATAGAGTAAGAATTATTAGTGATGAATTATCATTTGGACCAAGAGAGGAGTGGATAACCAAAGCAGTTACAACAAAGGCAAAGAAGAGGATAAGGGAGTTTAGAAAATAACTAATAAAAATTGAGTTTATAGGGAACTCATTAAAAAAAACTAAATGTAGATAGGAGGAAAAAGTTAAAATGGAAAAAATTAGAATAGGAATAGTAGGAGTTGGCAATTGTGCTAGTTCACTTATTCAAGGAATTCAATATTACAAAAGCAAAAGTGAAAAATCAAGTTGCGGGCTAATGCACTGGGATATTGGTGGATATAAACCTTATGATATTGAAGTGGTTTGTGCTTTTGATGTCGATGAAAGAAAAGTAGGCAAAAATCTTTATGATGCAATATTTGAACAACCTAATTGTACAAAAGTATTTCAAGAAGTGTTTAATGATTGCAATGAAGTAATTGTTTCAAATGGAAAAATACTTGACGGAATATCTGACCATACAACAAATACGAAAAACGATAAATATTTTATGCCAATAAAAGAAAAAGAGTCTACAAAAGAAGAAATAGTAAATATAATTAAAAGAACAAAAACAGATATTTTAATTAATTATTTACCAGTTGGTTCAAATGAAGCATCTAAATTTTATGCCGAATGTGCAATGGAGGCAAAAGTAGGATTTATAAATAATATTCCAGTATTTATAGCTAGTGATAAAGAATGGAATGAAAAATTTAAAAAAGCAGGTGTACCAATATTGGGAGATGATATAAAATCTCAATTTGGTGCTACTATCGTTCATAGAGTTCTAACAGAACTATTTGAAAAACGTGGAGGACAAATAGACCGTACATACCAATTAAATACTGGAGGCAATATGGACTTCATGAATATGCTAAATAGAGATAGATTAGAATCTAAAAAAATATCAAAAACAGAAGCAGTTCGTTCAATTATGGAAGAAAAAATAATTGACAAAAATATTCATGTTGGCCCAAGTGATTATGTTGCTTGGCAAAACGACAACAAGAAATGTTTTATAAGAATTGAAGGGAGAATCTTTGGAGATGTTCCAATTACATTAGATGCACAATTAAGTGTCGAAGATTCACCGAATTCTGCTGGTGTAGTAATCGATGCCATACGATGTTGTAAATTAGCTCTTGAACGTGGGCTATCTGGAACAATTATGGAACCAAGTACATACTTTTTTAAACATCCTATTACACAAGTTACCGATGATGAAGCATATAATTTGGTAGATAAATTTATACAGGGAGATGAATAAAGATGAAAAAGAATATAATTTTAATATTAAAAGAGGAATTAGGTCACGAAAATTATGAAATAGTTGAAAGAAAAGGTAAAGGACATCCAGACACATTGAGTGATACACTAGCAGAAAGATTATCTAAAGCCTATTCAAAATACACTTTAGAACAATTTGGAGCCGTATTACATCATAATTTTGACAAAGTTGGTATGATGGGTGGAAAATGTGAAGTGGAATTTGGTAGTGGTAAAATGATTGAGCCGATTAGAGTATTATTAAATGGTCGTGCTTCTAGTAAATTTGGAAATGTATCAATTGATGTAAAAAAAATTCTTATAAACGAAACAAAAAAATTTTTTAAAGAATATTTTCCAATGCTCAATTTTGATAGTGATGTAAGAATTTTGTATGAAGTAAGTGAAGGAAGTAGCCCTGGAGGAGTAAAAGGTAAAGAAAGCAAGAGACACAGGTGGTTTGAACCAGAAAGTTTAGATGATCTTAATGAATTAAAGAACCTTAATTGCAATGATACATCAATGGGATGCTCATTTTATGGCTTTAATATATTAGAAAAAATAGTATATGAATTAGAAAATTTATTAAACTCAAAAGAATATAAAAAAATGAACCCATGGATCGGCAGTGACATTAAAATAATGGGATTTAGAGATAAAAAAGAAATAAATATTACAATGTGTGTTCCACAGTTATGTACATATGTTAATAGTGTTGAAGAATATTTAAAAAATAAATCGAAAGTTGAAAAAGATATAAAAGAATTTGTAAAAAAAATATATCCAGAGGCAATATTAAATCTTTTTATTAATACCAGGGATAAAACTGCTGCAAATAACATTGATTTATATTTAACATTTACAGGCTCCTCAATAGAAATGGGTGATGAGGGATTTGTTGGTAGAGGAAATAGAATGGGAGGATTAATAACACCACGAAGATTTTATACAATGGAAGGTATATGTGGGAAAAATCCAATATATCACACCGGAAAAATGTATTGTGTAGCTTCATATCTTATTTCGAAAAAAATCTATGAAGAAACAGGAGCTAATTGTAGTGTTGAAATTATAGGACAAAGTGGACAACCATTATCTGAACCATGGAAAATGACAATTTATACAGATAAAAATATATCTAATGCGACTTGCGAGAAAATATGCTGTGAAGTACTAGATAATTTTGACATAGTTTCTAACAAAATAATAAATGGCGAATATCCGCTTTGTTAAAGAAATATGAATAACAAAATAATAATAGGAGTAGAAGGAATTTCCTATTCAGGAAAAACAACATTATGTCAAAATATTGAATTGAAAAATAGAGAAACAGTTATAGTTGATGAAAGTCCGAAGTTTGCAAAAGTAAAAATTATTATTTCAAACGATCTAAATAGCATTCTAAGAAATTCTGAGATTACTTTACAAATAGAAGAAAAAAGAACAAATTACGTAAAAGAAAATGCAAATGGAAAGTTATTTGTATTTGATAGAACGATATTTTCCTTTATATCAATAAGTTATGCATATTATAATACTAAAATGATTAATTATTATAATGAATATGTAGAAAAAATTATAAAAGGAATAAAAAATGG
>CAVCHK010000010.1:0-3939 GCA_963601985.1 Paludibacteraceae bacterium | reverse complement strand
TACCACAAGTCTTATATTGCACAGATGGAGCATTATAACCACCATTAGCATTATAATTAATAGCATAAGTAATAATACTACCCAAAGTAGGATAATAAGTACCACTACTAGAAATACTCTTACTACTATTAGGAGCCCAAGAACTACTATTAGCATTACTACTAGTACTCCATCCCATACCACTATAACAATATTTACTAATACTAGGAGAAGTAATACTACAGCTTCCACCCCTCTCAGATAAACATCTCTTAGTAATATCACTACTACTTCCACCAATACTATCAGCACTACCTACTTTAAATACAACCTTATATAAAGTAAAGTTACTACTAACATCACTATAATTACTACCATCACTTATTCTAGCACTAATAGTACCATTCTCTACTCCATCACTATTACTATAATCAATAGTAATAGTACTATTACTTGTCTTATACCACTTATCAGCACTTATATTTTTAGTAGCACTAGAGCAATTAAACTCATTATCACACTCATATACATAAGCATTACTAGTACCGCCAATATTAGATTTAAAATAATGAAGAGCCTTCCCACTTTCTATACCACTATCAGAAAACTCAATCTTAGAAGTAAGTCCACTATAACTAATACTAGGTTTAATAAACTCCTTAGTACTATATCCCACAGTATCAGAGCAAGCCCTAGATCCTCCAGTTGTAGTTTTACATATTCTAACATAATAATTAGTATCATCCTTAAGATTATCTATCTTACACTTACTATCATCATTATTAAGTTTAATAACATTCACGCCATCCTTAATAGTAGCATTAGTATTATACTGACACCACTTATCCTTAATACCATCATCTTCACCATCAGTAAAATTAACAATAATACTATCAGTATAAGATGTATTACCACCAATAGAAGGACTACTTACACCCTCAGTAGGAATATCATTACCAGTACATACCTTATAAGCAGATTCGTCCCTACTAGCACCATCACTATCAAGTACTACAGCCTCACTCTTAACTAAAGTAGTCTTATTCTTCTTAATAGATACATATTCACTCTTATCTATACCATCAGGTAAAATAGCATTCTTCTTAATAATACCCTTATTAATAAGCTCTTCTATCGTAGTACAAAAATAAGAATAATCATCACCATAAGACTCTATCCACCTATCACTATCCTCGTCAGAATAAACACTAGCACTCTCTTTAATACTACTCATACTAATAACTTTAGACTTATTCTTAGAATTATCTACAAGATTACTAACACCATAAATACCAATGCCAAGCACAAGTGCCACAATTACAATAGTGGCAAGTAACTCAATTAAAGTAAAACCCCTATGATTAAGCCTCTTCATCCTATCACCCTTACAATCTAAAAATATTATATAATAAAAAGAAAAATAAAACAATAGAAAAAAAGAAAATACTTATAAAGTATTCCCTTTAACTATTCAACATCTACAGGCTTACCAAAGTAATATATAATATATGCACCATCTTCTACCGTTTTAAGAAGCATCATATTAGGTTCATAAGAAACCTCAAAAGTTCCAGAAAAATAATCAAAACTACCAATAGTCAAAATATTATCATGTCTGAGAAACGGAGTTGTATAACACCCCTCTTGATAGCAGACATCAACCTTATCATCATGAAATTCAAGATAAAAATCTTCCAAATCAAAAGGCTTCTCTATCATTTTCCCATTTTCATCATAAAACTTACTATCAACAAAATACCATTTCTTAATAAGTTCATATTCATTAAACTTATTATTATTATCACTATCATCATCACTCGCCTTATCTCTATTCAAATAAACAAATACCAAAACAAAGATAATAGCTATAATAATAAGTACAAGAAGTAACCTTAATATATTAATTCTTCTATTCATACATTTCACTCCTTATTGCTTAGTCCATCCACTAGGACAAGAATTACAAAAAGTTGCATAACAATCACCATAAGGATTATTACGAGAATATGTCCCACCTGCTGCCTTAGCTAAAGACAAGCAAGCCTCATAACCAGTCGCAGCTCCAAGACATGTAACATAATTCTTACAACTACTACCACTGCTACTAGGAGGACAACTCACAACCGTATACTTCTTAGTTTCAGTTTTTGTATCACCCCTATTAGTAGTACAAGTAAATACTGTAGAAATACCACCACTTCTTAAAGTATTAAGAGTAGCACTACCATAAGTAGTATAACCATTATCTACAATTTTAGCTTCCTTAATACCAACTCCACCAGTAGCACTACAAGTTAAATAAATAGTAGTTCCCGAACACATAGTAGCCGATACACCACTAACAGAAATAGATACAGAACACTCATTCAAAGTATTTTTAGTAACTGTTCCAGAAGATGAATTACCATTTAAATTAGTATAATTACAAGTAGAAGAAGTACAAGTAGTAATATAATACTTATTACCATTAGCACACCTATAACCATTAATAGTATCATAGGATACCGAAACAGGATCATGCCATACAGCATATAAATCAATATCTTCATTTCTACTTGCGGAAATAAATCCACCAGCACCCCAAGTAGCACTAGTAGCACTACTACTCTCAGACCACCCATAAAATTCATAAGTAGGTCTTGTAGGTTTGGTACTACTAAGTTTTATTGACTTATCATGTTCTTTTGTCTGTGATGATGGAAGGCCTGTTACATTACTACCATTAGCATGATAAGTAATTGTATATGTTTTAGTACTAGAAGAACTACTACTCTCCCATACAGCATATAAAGTAATACTTGAATTAGAAGAATACGTATCACCTGAATAATAACTAACAGATGTAGAACTACTACTAGTACCCCAACCCTTAAAAGTATAACCACTTTTTGTAGGTATTGTACTACTAAGAGTTAAATTAACACCACTATATTTAGTTTGCGAACTAGGAGCTCCGCTTCCCCCATTAGCATTATAACTAACCGTATATGTAGTACTGCTACTAGAAGAATTACTACTCCATACAGCATATAAAGTAATACTTGAATTAGAAGAATACGTACCACCTGAATAATAACTAACAGATGTAGAACTACTACTAGTACCCCATCCCTTAAAAGTATAACCACTTCTCGTAGGTTTAGTACTACTAAGAGTTAAATCAACACCACTATATTTAGTTTGCGAACTAGGAGCTCCGCTTCCCCCATTAGCATTATAACTAACAGTATATGTAGTACTGCTACTACTAGAAGAATTACTACTCCATACTGCATACATATATACAGTTGCATCTGTATAATACTTATCACCAGGAGCATACTCTACACCGCCACTAGAAGAAGTACTCCATCCCTTAAATGTATAACCACTTCTCGTAGGTTTAGTACTACTAAGAGTTAACGCAACTCCAGGATCTTTATACTGCACACTAGGTAATCCAGTAACATTATCACCATTGGCTTTATAGTAAATTCCATATACATATGAACTTCCACCACTACTACTAGAAGAACTACTAGCAGTCAAAGTCTTAGAACTATTACTAGTTACCCTAACACTACAAGGACTAGAAGAAGTACAAGCATCCATCTCATAATCACTTGCAGCCACACCATAATAATATACATAAGTACCACTATCAATATCACTTAAATAAACATTACTACTAGAATAAGAATAACTACTAGACGAACCCACTTTATAATATATCCTACTTACTCCACTACCCTTATAAATATTCAAAGAATAAGTATTATCTTTCCATATAGCATATAACGTAGTAGCACTATTAGTAGTAAAACTATCACCAGGATCATATATAGCACTACCATAACTACTAAGACCCCATCCCATAAAAGTATAACTACTTCTAGAAGGTTCACTATAAGTAAGAGTAAGAGTCTTACCACAAGTCTTATATTGCACAGATGGAGCATTATAACCACCATTAGCATTATA
>CAVCHK010000009.1:0-3584 GCA_963601985.1 Paludibacteraceae bacterium | reverse complement strand
ATATTTGATAGTTCACTATACTAGTGATGTTTTAGGGGATTTTTGATATCTATTGCATACTTGATATAATTTATTTTTGTTATAAACAAATTTAAAATTATTGAACTTTAATTAATAAAAGCCCGCTTAGCGAGCTTTTTTATTTAATACTTTTACGTATTTATAGGTATGTTTTTCTTTTATTAATCCTAATTCGTAGTATTTAATTAGTAATTTTAAATCTCTTATTTGATTTTTTAGTTCTTTACCTTTGTCGACATCTTCAATAAGTAATCTTTTTTCTGTGTTACTTTCAATATCTATTGAATAGTTTATATCTTGATTATTTATAATAGCTTCTTCTTTAGATGAAAATGGTTCATGAGCAATAATTCTCATTCCTGTTGAACCTGATACTAATGTATAACCTGCTATACCTGTTGTTTTTTGATATGCTTTAGAGAAGCCACCGTCTATTACAATTACTTTATGATTTGCTTTTAGTGGGGTTTCACCATTTATTTTTTCTACTGGAATATGGCCATTAATAATGTGTGCTTTAGAGATATCATTTATTTTAAATTCTCTCATTATGTTTGTCATTACTTCTTCATTATCTTGATATTTGTAATAATAGTTCCTTTTTTCTTTATGTGATGCTTTATCTTTTATTAAAACTCTTTCCATAGTGGTCATTTTGTCTTTACCAAAGAATGGTGAATCTGGTCCACACCATAAATACCACATTAGGTCTAATTCATATTGGGATATATTTCCTCTTTTGTAATATAATGTTCTAATTTTCTTGTCTAAGTAGTCAAATAGTTCTTTACCTTTTAATTTGTTTCCTTCAATGATTACTTCTTTTAATGAACCATCTTCATTTAGTGGTACTAGGGCATGATACATTAAGTTATTGTTTTCTATTTTATACATAGTTCCTTTATCTATAAATACTTTCATATGTCTTTGAAGGGACTCGCTATTTAGAAATGATTTTACTAAGTCTTTTATTATTTTATCTTCTTCTTCGGTTAATTTGTATGGATTGTTTTTATCTATAGTTGGAAAGTCTGTATCTTCTAGGAAATAGATATTTCCATCTATATTTATTGTTTTTTCTTCGTAATTTATTTTATCTAGAAGAGCACGATGTGTCATATTGTATTCTTGATGTTTTAGAACAAATTTTCCTTCTAATTTATACATAATTACTGATATTGCTTTGTGTATTTTTGCTGATTGTCTTATTAAGGATTGACTGTAGTAATCTTCTTCTTTTGTTTTTCTTGGTCTCCATACAATCGCGTCTTTATATGTTCTTTCTGCAAAGTTTGCTAATGGTCTTAAATTTATTCCGTAGGTATCTTCTAAAATACTTAGATTATTATGTCTTACACTATTAGTTATTACTCCTGCTACACAGATGTTACTTCCTAGTGATGATCCTAACCATAATATATCGTGATTTCCCCATTCAATGTCTACTGAATGGTATTTTTCTAACATATCCATAATTTTGTGTGGCTGTGGTCCACGATCGTAGATATCTCCTACTATATGGAGTTCATCTACTGCTAATTTTTTTATTAGTGTTGATAAAGCAATTATTAAGTCTTTTGCGTATCCTAAGTTTATTATTGATGTTATTATTGCTTTATAGTATTTTTCTTTGTTTTCTTTATCTATTTCATTATTTAATAATTCGTCTATTATATATGCGAAGTCTTCATCATATAGTTTTCTTACTTTACTTCTAGTATAACGCGATGAGAATTTTTTTGTTACTTTTATAATTCTTAATAGGTTTTGTTGATACCATAAGTTTATATCTTCTTGTTTTTGTAATATTTGATTCATTTTTTCTTCTGGATAATAGATTAGTGTTGCTAACTCTTTTTGTTCTTCTTTTGTTAGTGTATCTTTAAATAACTGACTTATACGAAAGCTTATACCTCCTGATGAATTATTTAGGATATGCTCAAAGGCATCGGCTTGTCCATGTAAGTCACTCATAAAGTGTTCTACACTTCTTGGCAAGGCTAGAATAGAACTTAGATTTATTATTTCTGCACTTGCTAATTTTTTTGTTGGAAATTTTTCTGATAAAGATTCTAAATATTTTAATAGGTAATCTTCTTTAATATACATTTTTTCTCCTTTCTTCCTCTTTATATTCCTCTTGCTTATATAATAGCAGATATTTTGCTGTATTGCAAGTTGATAGTTTTAATGTTATAATCTTAATATATATAAATTAAAAGAATAGAGGTATAGTATGAATAGAGTTGATATTTCTTTAGATAATCCTTCAATAGTTTTTGATAAGAGTAAATGTGATGAATGTGGAATATGTAAAAATATTTGTAAATTTAATGTTGGTGTTTATGGGTATAGTGATTTGAAACATCCTTGTATTAAGTGTGGTAGTTGTACTGTTATGTGTCCTAATAGGTGTTTATCTGAAAGAGATGAGACGGATATTTTAAGAGAGTATTTACATAGTGGTAAGACTGTTGTTATGCAAATTGCCCCTGCGGTTAGAGTTGCTATTGGTGAAGAATTTGGTTATAAGCCTGGTATTAATACTGTTGGGAAGCTTATTACTGCTCTTAGATTTATAGGGGCAGATTATGTATTTGATACTTCTTTTGGAGCAGATCTTACTGTACTGGAAGAGGCTTATGAACTAGTAAATAGAATTAAGAATAAAGGTAAATTACCTATGTTTACTAGTTGTTGCCCTTCTTGGGTTTTATTTACTGAAATGTTTTATCCTGAGTATTTGGATAATTTATCTACTTGCAAAAGTCCTATTTTTATGGAAGGTGCTATAATTAAAAATTATTTTTGTAAAATTAAGAATATTCCTAAAGAAGATATTATTAGTATTGCTATTGTTCCTTGTACTTCTAAAAAGATGGAAAAGATGTTATTTAATGATATTGATTTGGTTATTACTACTAGAGAAATTGCTAAGTATTTAAGGGAAGAGAATGTTAAATTTAATTATCTTAATGATGGTAGTTTTAATTCTATTATTGGCAAGGGTAGTGGTAGTGGGGTTATTTTTGGTAGTTCTGGTGGTGTTATGGAAGCTACGATGAGAGAGGTTTATAGGATATTAGCAGGCAAGAGGCCTTCCGGAAGACTACTTAATTTTAAAGAGGTTAGAGGACTTGATAATGTTAAGGAGGCTAATGTTAAAATTAAGGGTAGTAGTATTAAAGTAGCTTGTATTAATGGTACTGGAGATGCTAGGAAGATTATTGAAAAAATTAAAAAGAGAGAAGTATATTATGATTTTATTGAGGTTATGGCTTGTGAAGGTGGATGCATTTCTGGAGGAGGACAACCTAGAGTATATCCTATTACTAATAGTTTGAAACTATCTAGAATGAGTGGTCTATATAATTCTGATAAGAAAATGAAAATTAGATGTGCTTCTTTAAATAGTGATATTGTAAATGTTTATAAGAATTTTCTTGGTGATAGGGGTAGTAGTATTTGTGAAAATTATCTACATAGGGAATATAATAATGATAAAAATAGTAACTATTTACAGCCTATCAACAGAAAAAAATATTTTTAAGGGTAAATCAGCA
>CAVCHK010000008.1:0-13744 GCA_963601985.1 Paludibacteraceae bacterium | reverse complement strand
ATTTTATTGAGATTATATGATATCTTTATGTAGTAAGCATAGTATAAATTGCTTAATAAAAAAACGGAGGTAAATAAAAATGACAAAAACTGAATTAGTAGAATTTATTGCTGAAGAAGCAGATTTAACAAAAGCAGATGCTGCTAGAGCATTAGAAGCAGTAATGGAAGGAATAACAAAAGGATTAAAAAACTCTGGTAAAGTAACATTAGTAGGATTTGGAACATTCACTGCTAAAAAAAGAGAAGCAAGAACAGGTAGAAATCCACAAACTGGTGAAACAGTTAAAATCGAAGCTAGAGTTGTTCCTGGGTTCAAAGCTGGAAGCAAATTAAAAGATTCATTAAACTAAAATAAAAGACCAACCAAAGGTCTTTTATTTTTTACTTATATATCTGGACATAGAAATAACTTTCCCAAGAATCATATCATCAGAAAAAACATTAAGAGCAATAGTCTGATACTTAGGATTCATAGCCTGCAAAATAACAGCCCTTCCACTTTTATATAATCTTCTCGCAGACAAAACATTACCCTTAACAGCAATAACAATATCATCGCCATTATCATAATTACTACACTTCTTAAAAAACAACCTATCCCCTTTCAAATAATTAGGAGCCATAGAATCATCCATAAGCTTAATAGAAAGTTCACACTCCTTAGAAACAGACTCATAAGAAGCATTCTTATAAGTATTAATAATCTTCTCTCCCCTAGAAGTAATATTCTTATTACCATTCATACTATTAACATAATTCTTAAAAAACTTCTTCTCAAACAACTCTTTCTCATTCTTAGTCATGGGAATATTATCAAATGCACTAACATCAATATTAAATATATTAGCAATCTCAAAAAACACTTCATAAGGAATATTCAAAAGCCCAGTTTCATACTTATGCAAAGTCTGCCTATTCTTTTTATAATTAAGAGCCCTAGCTAAATCCTCTAAAGAATAATTAAACTTCTCCCTATACTCTTTAATAATATTACAAACAAAAGGCTTTAAATCATCACTAATAAGTTCATCTTTTTTTGTTCTCATAAATTACACCTTCCTCCCTCTCTTACTAACAAAAACATATGTAGCCCCTAAAATAACAATACCAATCACTACCTTAAGCAAATACCTAATAATAATCATTCCAAAAATAACAAGAAAATCAATCGTTCCCAAATAAGCAATAAGTATAAACAAAACACTCTCAATAAACTGAACAATCAATATAGAACCAATATTACTAAGAAATAATTTATTTTTACTTCTTCTTATATAATAATACACTTCCCCATTAAGATAAAGCATAAAACCAATCGATAAAAGTCCACCTATAAAACACCTAAAATTACCAAGATTATATCCATATAAACTGTCATAAGCCAAAGAAGATATATTATTATATTCACTAGATAAAATCAAACTACCAAGGCAAACAACAAGCAATGCACTTATATAAGGAATTATAAAATAACAAATAATCTTCTTAACTTCATCAATACCATATCTTTGAACAATAATATTAGAAGCAATAAATATCCCCATTATAAAGGGAAGACCAAAATTAACAGGAAATAAAGCAAAATCATAAAGTTTAAACATCATAATACCAAGCAATATCCCCATAAACCCAATAAATATAAAAAGACCATCTTTCTTAAAAACCCTATAAAAAAGTAAAAGAATTAAACTAACTATAATAATCTCAAATAACCCAAACAAGATATTCACATTTTCACCTTCTTTATCATAAACAACCTATCCACAACAAGAAAATAAATAATCATTATCAAAGACTTAATCATATAGTTACTAAGAAATATCATCATAGCAATATCAAATCTAATAATAAAAGCATAACTAAAATAAATAAATATACCACTATCAATAAAAGTAACACCACAAAACATAAGACATATTTTATAAATCCTATTAATTTTAGATTTACCATCACTCTTTAAAAGTTCATTAAAAGAATAACGAGTCAAAAATAATGTAGTAGTAAGTGCCAGTGGATAAAATAATATAATAGCAAGATTATTCAAAATCAAATCCTGATAATAAGAAGACATCCCATCATATAAAGAAGTAGACATAAATACATTAATCAGCATAAATATAGCACATATAACAGAAGACATAATCATAATAATAATAACTCTTTTAGCATCATCATCACCATATCTACGAAGAAAATAATAAAGTATCAAAACAAGGCTACTACTAAATATAATACCAAGATTAATCGAGATACCCAATACATATATAATTTTAAAAGACATAACAAATGAAATAATAGCATATAAAATAGCAAGCAGATAAAATTCATTCTTCCCAAAATATCTATGTACTAGATAAATAAAGCCAAGGCAAATAACCATAAGTAGTAAAAAAACAAAAATATCCATATAACACCTTCTTATTCAAATAAATTATAACACATTTTAATTTAAGATACAACACAAAACGAAAATATTGTAAATTAAAAAGAAACCTTACGTTTCTTTTTTTCGTTTTAACATATCATAAAAAGCCTCTAATCTAGTATCAACACCAACTTCATTATCTTCCGCATCAAAACTCAAATACATTATAGGAATACTATAATCATTAGAAATAATAGGCAATATATTCATAGCACTAATCTCAGGAATACAACCAAAGCTTTTCAAATGAACAATACCATCAAACCCAACTTTAGCACAGTCATAACTATCCACTACCGATAAAGAAGCATCTGCTCCCAAATGATATTTAATATACCTCTTACCATGCCTTATCTTACTATAAAGCTTAAATCTTTTAGTAATAAGTAAATATGTAAGATCAGTCCTTCTATGAACCTCTACTCCCATTTTAATAAGTTTCCTCTCAGCCTCATAAGAAGAATTAGCATCAATAAGAGAATAAAGCTCCCCTATTACAAAAACCCTAATCCTATTAACATCCTTAGAAATCAAGATACCTCTAAATTTCCTCTTATATTTAAAATACAAATATATATTCTTAATAATACCATTATTCCTAAAACTACTTAAATACTCCCTCCTAAGTTTATCAAAAGAACCATCATAAACTTCAAACCCCATATTAATCCTAATATACCTATCAATATTATCTATAAAAACAATCATAAACAAAGTATTAACCAAATAATATAAAAACTTAAAAATATTAATCCTCTTATTCATCTTCTTACAAAATCTATACATAAGTCTAAAAGAAATATGATTATCCTCTACCATATTATAAAACTCAAACTCATACCCCAAATCCCTAAGAATCTTCTCTTCCAATTCACCAAAATAACCATACCTACAACCCCCCACCACCAGAGATAAGAACATTAGCACCCCTATCAAGAGCCTCAATATAATTACCAAGATTATACTTAAAAGGAACACAAACAAAATCAGGAGAATACTTCCCACCAATATCTATAGTCCTCTTAGTAGTTTTAGGAGGAACTAAAATAGTACAATTAGTAACATTAGACAAAAAATACTCAAAAGCAATATAATAATCCCCCAAATGAGGAAACGAAATAACCCTATTCATCACATCTCCTCACTTTCAAAATATCAACAAAACTCTCAAGCCTAGTATATAATCCACTAGTAGCGGTACTCTCATCGAGTATAATATTAATAGAAGGAATATCATCTATCTTACGAATAGAAAGTTCATTAACCAAAGAGTCTACTCCACAAGGAAAAGAAGATAAATATATAACTCCATCAATAACACTCCTATAATTAATCAAACTACCAATACTCTCTTTAGAATATAACCAATATAAAGTATGAGAAAAATCATCAGCATAATAAACAGCCTCTTTCCTATCCATCCTATCAGAATACAAAATATCAATATTTTCATTATTCAAATACTCAATAACATCACTACCTAAAAAAGCATCATACATAATATAAGGATGAGATACAATAAGAACTTTCAAATTATTAGATTTAAGCTTATTAATTTGCCCATTATATAACTCTTCCAAATACCTATCCTGCTTCCTCTTAGCAATAATATAACTATAAATAATCCTAAAAATATTCTTATTAAACATAAGCCCCATAAAAACAAACTCAGTAAATAAAAACCTAAACTTCAAATAATCAATATTATAAGTGATAACATTACACTCAGGAAAAAGATTACGAGTAACATCATAAAGACCATTAAACCTCATACAAACCCTTTTTTTCTTACCATAATTACAAATTCTCGGTACCAATATATAATCACACTTATCAGATAAATACTTAATATGTCCAAGATAAATCTTAAAAGGAAGACAACTCTCATCAACCGCTAAAACCTTACCATCATCAATAGTCTTCCTATTCGTAGGAGTACTAAGTATAGTAGTCAAACCAATCCCCTCAAAAAAATTCTTAATCAAAATATAATCCCTATAATACAAAAGCCCCCTAGGTATACCAATTCTTTTCCTCATAATAGTAGCCTCCACATAATAATATGAAGATAAAAAGAAAAAAGAACTAGTTATTCTCACCTAGTTCATCTTCATCAACAATTGTCAAATCAGAATAATCATCATCAATAATATCATTCTCATTATTCTCATTATAATCATCAGCATAATTATCCTCTAAAGATAAATCCTCATCATCATCAATAATATCATCAATATCAGAATCCACATCACTATCATCATAAATATCATCAATATCAATTTTAACAGAATGATTACTCCTCAAATCCCAATTACCATCACTAAGCAATATAAAATCCTTAGAAGTAGTAAGTGACTCAAAAAAGTCCGCTATCTTCTCTTGATATTCACTATCATCAAGACCAAGTAATCTACAAACCTCTCTAAAAAGATCAGCAGTATTCATAGTCTTCTTATTCTCTTTTAAATACATTTCTGCAATCTTAGTATAAGAAAGCAATTCAATTTCCTCTTTAGACATTTTACTTAACATAATATATACCTCCTACATTTCCTCTCTAAGTATTAATCCAAGCATATTAGCAGCATTATTAATAACAACTTTAATTGCTCCTAAGAAAGCAATTCTCTCACTAGTATAAACAGGATCATCACTAATAATCCTCTCAGTAGCATAATAACTATGAAATAAACTAGCAAGATCATACAAATAATTAGCAATTAAATACGGATAACCATTTCTAGCGGCCCCAATTAAAGTATCCTCAAACTCAAGCAATTTATTCATAATAGTATATGCAAGTTCATTATCTATAGTACTAAATTCACTTATTCCATCAATATTCCTATTTTTAATAATAGAACTAATTCTAGCATTAGCATATTCAATATAATAAATAGGATTTTCATTACTCTTAGAAGTAGCCAAATCCAAGTCAAAATCCATCTGTGTATCCAAACTCTTAGAAGCAAAGAAATACCTAGCGGCATTTACACCAACATCATCAATAAGTTCATTTAAAGTAATAGTCTTGCCTGTCCTCTTACTAAGCTTAACCTCTTCTCCGCTCCTAAGTAATCTAACCATTTGAAGAATTTTAATATCAAGAGAAGAACAATCATAACCAATTATCTCCAAAGAAGATTTAAGCCTATTAATATATCCATGATGATCACTACCAAGGACATCAATAAGCCTATCAAATCCCCTATCAAACTTATTACTATGATAAGCAATATCAGGAAGCAAATAAGTATAATTTCCATCACTCTTAACCAAAACCCTATCCAAATCATCATATACATCCGTAGTCTTAAGCCATAAGGCATCATCCTTAATATAACACTTACCACTTTTCTGTAATTTACTCATAGTAGTATCAACAAGTCCCCTGTCATATAAAGACTGTTCACTAGTAAACACATCAAAATTAACCCTAAACCTATCCAAATCTTTCTTTATACCCAAAAGAAGAATATCAAGCCCTTCACTTCTAAAAAAAGAAACATCACACTCAAGTTTAGAATCACCATAAACATCATAAATAGATTTAGCTATATCAATAATTTCCTTACCATGATAACCATTCTCAGGTATTTCAAATGATTTACCACATATTTCTTTATATCTCTCTTTAATAGAAACACCAAGATTATACATCTGATTACCAGCATCATTAATATAATACTCCCTAGTTACATCATACCCACAAAAAGACATAACACTAGCCAAAGTATCACCATATACAGCACCTCTACCATGTCCAATATGCAAAGTCCCAGTAGGATTAGCAGATACATACTCAATATTAACCTTCTCACCCTTACCATAAACATTTCTACCATAATCCTTACCCTTAAGAATAATAGTATTAATATTATCAAATAAATACTTCTTACTCAAATAAATATTAATAAAACCAGGACTAGCCACTTCTACTCTATCTATAATACTATCACTTATTTTATCCTTAATATCATTAGCAATATTCATAGGGCTAGATTTAAGTTCCCTAGCAAGCAAAAAAGCAATATTACAAGAATAATCACCATTACTTCTATCCCTAGGAATATCAATAATAATTCTAGATAAATCAACATCAACTGGTAAACTATTTTTTATAATACACCTTAGTTCATTTTTTATACTCATTTTACATCACTCATTTCCAATTTATATTCATAAATACAGTCAGAATCCACTATCAAATATTTGATATAAATAACACTACTATCAACTTTAAAATCAATAATATCAACCATAATATCAATATCATAATTATTATCCTTAACAAAATAATTACTACTAGACTTATTCTTATCAAAATCAAATACAAAAGTATTAATAAAATCCTTACCATCCCTATTAATAACAACTAAGGAAGAATCCACTTTAATAGTAAACTTAACACCCTCATCATCAATATAAGAAATTTTATTCTTATTTTTAATACCCTTATATTCAAAACTATTCATAATATTTTCACTAATGTTTTTCAAATAACCTTTAACTAAAATCTTAATAAATATCACTTCCAAACATTTCACAAAAAATCATATCATATCTTTAAAAAAAATACAACATATTTTTATCATTTTTTAACATAATAATAAATGCTAAAAGAAAAGATAAAAAATGAGGGATACAAATGAAAAAAACAAAAAAAATACTAAAGACACTACTATTACTTACAATAATAATAATAGCAGGAAATCTAGCCTTTTATACATACTGTTATTTAACCCCAAAACTAGAAATAAACAAAGCTCAATCATATTACCTATATGATAATGAAAATAAACTAGTATTTGGAGATAACGATTGGATTCCACTAAACAAAATAAATAGCAACTTAATAAATGCTACAATATATACTGAAGACAAATACTTCTATAAACACATAGGATTCGACTATCTAAGAATAGGAAAAGCCATTATTACAAATATAATAAACAAAAGCAAAAAAGAAGGAGCATCAACAATAACCCAACAATACGCAAGAAACCTATTTTTAAACTTTGATAAAACATGGGAAAGAAAAATAGACGAAGCCCTCCTAGCAGGAGAACTAGAAGTACACTATAGTAAAGATGAAATACTAGAAGGTTATCTAAATACAATAAACTATGGTGGAGTATATGGAATAGAATCAGCCTCAAAATACTATTTTAACAAATCCGCTAGTAACCTATCCCTAGCAGAAGCCTCTCTTCTCGCAGGCATACCAAAATCACCAAATAATTATTCCCCAATAAAAAACTATACTAAAGCAAAAGAAAGACAAAAAATAGTATTAACTATGATGAAGAAAAACAAAGTAATAACTGAAGAAGAATACAATAAAGCTATAAATGAAGAAATAAAAATCATAGGCAAAGAAGAAGATAGTAACATAACAAGTATAAACTACTTCAATGACGCCGTATTAGAAGAATTAAAATCATTAAAACAAATACCAGCATCAGTAATAGAAACAGGTGGACTAAAAATATATACAACCCTATCTATGGAAGCACAACAAGATTTAGAAGAATCACTAAAAAAATATGTAGATGAAGATGAAGAAATACAAACATCAGGAATAATGATGAATCCAGATACAGGAGGCGTAATAGCACTAATAGGAGGAAATAACTATAATAAAAGTCAATATAATAGAGCAGTAAATGCCAAAAGACAAATAGGATCCACAATGAAACCAATACTATATTATACCGCCTTAGAAAGTGGTTTTACCCCATCATCAACATTTACCAGTGAAAAAACAACATTTACCTTTTCAGAAGGAAAAACATATAGCCCCAAAAACTATAATGATAAATATGCCGAAGGTCCAATATCAATGAATGCAGCAATATCATATTCAGATAACATATTTGCCGTAAAAACACATCTATTTTTAGGAGAAGATATGCTAATAAATACAGCCAAAAGAATAGGAATAACAAGCAAACTAACACCGATACCATCATTAGCCTTAGGAACAGAAGAAATGAGTCTATTAGAAATAACCACTGCCTACTCATCATTTGCCAACCTAGGATACAAAATAATTCCCCATTTTATAAAAAAAATAGAAGATTCCAAAGGAAATACCCTATATGAAAATAAAGAAGAAAAACAACAAGTACTAAATTCCAGTCTAACATATATATTAAACGAAATGCTAACAAGTACCTACAATAAAAACTTCATTGACTATAATTACCCAACCCTAATATCACTATTGCCTAATATAACCCATAAATACGCCATAAAATCAGGAACAACAGATACAGACTTATTAATTATAGGATATAATAAAAACGCAGTACTAGGAATATGGACAGGATATGACAATAACAAAAAAATAGATTCCAGTAAATACTCCTACCACAAAAACATATGGATAGATACAATGGAATCATACTTTAAAGACCATGAAGCAACATGGTATGACATACCAGATAATGTCGTAGGAGTACTAGTAAACCCCATAACAGGAATAATAGCAGATGATAATGAAACCAAAAAAGAAATGTTCTTCTATTTAAAAGGAACAGAACCAGCAAATGAAAACAATTCCAAAGACCTAGAAGCGGTATTCAAAGAAAAACAGAAAAACAATTGAATTAGAACTAATACTATGATAAAATATATACTAGGAGGTAACAAATATGTATTGCACACACTGCGGAAGTGAGATTCCAAAAGAAGCATATATATGCCCAAAATGCGGAGTAAAAGTAAAAGAAGATGATGAAGAAGATAAACCAAGTATTGGCTTTAATATACTAGCACTACTCATTCCTATCGTAGGACTAATACTATACTTTACATGGAAAAACAAAACACCCAACAAAGCCAAAAGTATCCTAACATGTGCTCTTATCGGTTGGGCACTAGGAATGCTAAGCTATATATTAGGGCATTAAACAAGATAGACATTTAAGTCTATCTTTTCATATTAGTAATAAACACAAATCTATCTTTTCCCGAATAATCCCTACTAACAATTACAGAAACATCACCCAAATACTTATTAACCAAAGTTACAACATCCTCTCCCTGCTGATAACCAATTTCAAAAGCAATCAAATAATTATCATTCAAATACTTCACACATTCACTAAGTATTTTATCATAAAAGAAAAGTCCATTCATAGAAGCATACAAAGCCAAATGAGGCTCATTATTATATACAACATCCATAATCTTCTCATCAAAACCTATATAAGGAGGATTACTAATAATAACATCATACTTATCATTAATATTAGAAAAAACATCACTAATAATAAAATTAACATCAACATTATTATTAATAGAGTTAATTTTAGCAACATCTAATGCCTCTTTAGATATATCAACAGCAGTAACCCTACTATTAATCTCTTTATTCAAAGTAATAGCAATACAACCACTACCAGTACCAATATCCAAAACAGAAACATTACTATCAAAATATTTATTAATATAATTTATAGTCTTCTCCACCAATAATTCCGTCTCAAATCTAGGAATAAGCGTATTTTTATTAACTTTAAAATCATAACCATAAAAACAAGCATTACCAATAATATACTGAACAGCCTCACCATTTAAAAGTCTATCAGTATAATCACTAATCTTATCCATCAAATTATTATCATATAAATACTTATACAAATAATCAAAAGAATTAGAATCAAGTCCACGTTCATCTAATTCCTTTTTAATTTTATCTCTATTGTACATTCTCTTCTAACTTCTTTCTTTGATCCTCATTAATCAAAGCTTCTATTAAATCAGTCATATCCCCATCCATAACCCTATCAAGATTCATTGAAGTATAACCAATTCTATGATCAGTAATTCTATTTTGTGGATAATTATAAGTTCTTATTTTTTCGCTTCTATCACCAGTACCAATCTTAACTTTTCTTTCTAAAGCCTCCTTCTCTTCCTGTTCTCTAAGTTTCATATCATAAAGTCTAGTTTTAAGTATTTTAAAAGCAAGTTCTTTATTTTTAATCTGACTTCTCTCAGTTTGTGAATAAACAATAATACCAGTAGGAATATGTGTAAGTCTAACTGCACTATCAGTAGTATTAACACCCTGTCCACCACAACCACTACTTCTTGTTATATCAATTCTAACTTCAGACTCATCAAGTTCAAAATCAAATTCATCTGCTTCAGGCATCACAAGCACTGTAGCAGTACTAGTATGTACCCTACCCTGACTTTCAGTAGCAGGAACCCTTTGTACCCTATGTGCACCACTTTCATACTTAAGTTTAGAATAAACACCATCACCCTTAACCATAAACTCAATCTGTGCAAAACCACCAGCAGTACCAGAAACCTGATTAAGTACCTCTATCTTCCATCCTTCACGTGAAGCATATTTACTATACATATCAAATAAATCACCAGCAAAAATATTAGCCTCATCTCCTCCAGCAGCGCCTCTAATCTCTACGATAACATTCTTATCGTCATTAGGATCATGTGGAATAAGTAATACTTCAAGTTCACTCTCTAGCTTACTCTTCTTATCTTCACTACTAGCTAACTCCTCTTTAGCAAATAAAGCCATATCTTTATCTTTTAATAATTCTTTAGCCTCTTCAATATCCTCTAATACTCTCTTATATTCTTTATATACCTCTACTGTTTTTTCAAGTCCAGTTCTCTCTTTAGAAAGTAGTGTCATCTTCTTAATATCAGATATAATATCAGGATTAGCAAGTTCCTCTCCTATCTCATTATATCTTTTTAAAGTAGCCTCTAATCTATCTATCATAGAATATCCCTCATTTCATTAAATATTATAACATCGAACTAATAAAAAGTAAATTAGTTACTAATAATATGAACTTTTTCTAACAATTTAATCAATTAATATTGACAATAACAATAAAATATACTACAATTTAGACATATTTAATTAAACAACGACTAATACCAAGTAATTATAATGCTTACTTCCTAGAGAGTTAATGGTAGGTGTAAATTAACAAAGCATTATAATGAAATTACATATTACGAGTTTAATCGGTAAATACCGTTATCATATTAAGGCAATAATTATATTGTAAATAAAGGTGGTACCACGGCTAGCTCGTCCTTTTGTGGTATCATCTTTTTTATATAAAGAAGGAGAAGATAAAAATGAATTTATATGAAGACCTAATCTGGCGAGGACTAATAAAAGATGTCGCAGGAGATAACATTAAAGAAATACTAAACGGAAAGCCAATAACGTTCTACTGGGGAACAGATCCAACAGCGGATTCATTACATATTGGACATTATTCTGCTTTATGCACCGCTAAAAGATTAGCAAACTATGGACACCATCCAATACTGCTTTGTGGAGGAGCAACAGGCAGAATAGGAGATCCAAGACCTACAAGTGAAAGAGAGATAATAAAAAATGAAACCGTAGACAAAAATATAATTTCAATAAAAAACCAAATAGATAGACTATTTGAAGGTAAAGCAGAACTAGTAGACAACTACGATTGGACAAAAGACTACACATACCTAGAATTCTTAAGAGATATAGGAAAATACATAAATGTAAACTATATGCTAAGCAAAGACATAATTTCTAGAAGACTAGAAACAGGAATTACCTATGCAGAATTTTCTTATACACTACTACAAGGCTATGACTTTATGCACCTATACAAAGAAAAAAATTGTATAATGCAAGTAGAAGGATCAGATCAATGGGGAAACATAACTACAGGAATAGAATTAATAAGAAAAATACTAGGTAAAGAAGCATATGGCTTTACTATGCCCCTAATACTAGATGTAAATGGCAACAAATTCGGAAAAAGTGAAGGAAATGCCTTATGGCTAGATAAAGAAAAAACATCCCCATATGAAATATACCAATACCTAATCAATACAGATGACTCAAAAGTATTTGAATACCTAAAAGTATTCACTTTCCTAACCAAAGAAGAAATAAAAGAAATAATGGATAAACAAAAGCAAAATCCAGAAACAAGAATAGCCCAGAAAACTCTTGCTTATGAAGTAGTAAAAGATATTCACAGTAAAGAAGAAGCAAATCACGCTATAGAAATATCAAAAGCACTATTTACAGGAAAAATAAAAGAATTAACAGATAAAGAAATAGAAATCATATTCCAAAAAATGCCCACATTCAATTCAAAAAACGATATACTAATAAACATACTAATAAAAAGCAACATCACATCATCAAAAAGAGAAGCAAGAGAGTTCTTAACAAACAATGCAATCATGGTCGATGGAGAAATAATAAATGATGAAAATAAAGAAATAACTAATAACAAAAAATACCACATAATAAGAAAAGGAAAGAAAAAATATTATTTAATAAAAATGGACTAAAGCTACACATAAACTTTAGTCTTTTTAATTCTAGAAAATATATTTAATTTTTTAATCTTACTACTCTGAGGCCTATATATAATAACATCTTCCCTATCAGGAATACCAAAATATTCTCTAACATCCTTCGTAGTAAAATCATATAAATAATCATATAAAGAAATAACCTTATCACCAAGCTGTAATTCAAAGTCATAATTATATTTTAGCTCAATAAAATCCCCATTAAAATCAACAAACCTAATAAGCTTATCAAAATCATTACTATGATCACTAATATAAAAATTATATTTCATACTAAAATCATGCATAAGCCTAGTAAGATCAATCATCGAAACACTTTTATTAAATAATAATTCCCCTGCTAAAAAAGAAGAAAATGACATCTCATTATGCACATCAAATTCCATAATTATTAATTATTCACCTCGCAGAATACAATTATATACCAAAAACCCATAAAAGTCAAAAGAATATTTCAAAATATCAAAATATCTGCTATAATATATGCAAAAGGAGGATATTATGAACCAAATACTAAACGACTATATTTTTAACAATTATATCGTAATAGGAGTATCAGCAGGACCAGATTCAATGTGCCTTCTAAATATATTACAAAAAAAAACAAACAAAATAATAGTATGCCATATTAATCATAATATAAGAAAAGAAAGTATAGAAGAAGAAAAATACATAACAAAATACTGTAAAGATAATAACCTAATACTAGAAAAAATGACTATAAAAAACTACCAAGAAAACAACTTCGAAAATGAAGCAAGAAAAAAAAGATATACTTTCTATGAAAAAATACTAAAAAAATACAACACAAACATATTATTCCTAGCACATCACGGAGATGACTTAATAGAAACAATACTAATGAAGATAGCAAGAGGATCAAATATTGAAGGATATGCAGGTATTAAAGAAATAACAAATATAAAAAACTACCAAATAA
>CAVCHK010000007.1:0-23479 GCA_963601985.1 Paludibacteraceae bacterium | reverse complement strand
ATAAGAAAGAAAAATCACTCGGAAAAAATTATGTTAACAAACAATACACCGAAGATGAAATGCAAAAGATAATAAAAGGGGTGTAGTAATGTATATAGAATATAACGAATTGTTAAAACAATTTAAAAGAGCAGAAAGAAACTATAATGAGGCATTAGAAAAGAAAAGCGAATTAATATTATCTGTAATGCCAGGAGCGGTTAAGCCTAAAGAAGTTATGGTAACTATAAATACTTCACCAGACACTAATTTAATTAACTACACGAGCGAAATAGATGAAGTTGATAAATTGATTAACCAAAGTAGAAACACACGAGATATGTTAAATTATGAGCTTAAGAAGAAGTTAATAAAAATGAAAGAAGAAGGGAATGTATACGACAAAATATACATCTATAGATGGATTGAACATAAGTCTGTGTATAAGTTTTATCGTTTAGTAGGATATAGTAGACCTCAAGTTTATAGATTTATATCAGAGATGAAAGAAAAACTATATAAAAATAATTATGAGACAAAATGAGACAAATCTAGGTTTATGATGTTATTGTGATAATATATAATGTCACACATATAACTAACCCCTGGTACACTACCTATATTAGTAGGTAGTATACTGATAATATGCAAGTGTAGTTAGGGCTGCCAATGGGGCACTGTATTTCTAACAGGGCTAACTACTTTAGAAAACTAGTCATATTATTGGTATAGTACTTACTAATACGAGGTTACATACCTCCTTTATCTATTAAATGATATTTATCTTTTTCATTTAGTATGTAATCAGAATATGGACACAATAGTGTCTTTTTTTAATAAAGAAGAAATGCAGGTGATAAGAATGGATTTAACAAATAATCAAAAGAAGTTTTGTCAAGAGTATTTAAAATTAGGTATGAATGCTACTCAAGCATATATGAAAGTATACAAGACCTGCAAAAAAGAAGAAACTGCTAGAACTAATGCTAGCAGATTGCTAACAAATGCTAACATAAAAAAGTATATTGAAGAACTACGATTAAAAGTAGAAGAAAAAACAATTGTAAATATAGACATGGTAGTAAAAGAGTTGGCTGCTATAGCATTTACTGATAGAACTAAAATAGCGAAGTTGGTAAAAAAGACAGTTGAATCAAAAGATGGAATAAAGATAGAATACGAAGATATTGAATTCGCTTATACAGATGATTTAGAAGAAACTGATAAAAAGGTGATAGCGGGGTATAAAAGAACAAAAAATGGAATAAGTGTCGAAACTTATGATAAAGTTAAGGCACTAGAATTATTAGGTAAATATTTAGGAATGTTTACAGAAACAGTTAAAATTGAAAATCCCGAAGCTACTAAGATATTATCATCTATATCTAGACAACTAGGTGGTAAGAGTGAATGAAGAATTTCCATTAAGTGAAAAATATATAGATTTTCTTAAATATGATTGCAGTACTGAATTTCTTGAGGGAACAACTTTTGCTGGAAAGACTACTGTAGGAATACCAAAGTTCATGTTCAAAATATCAAATTATAAAGGAACTAAGCCGAGTATTATATCAGGACTAGACTTAGGAACCATTGAAAAAAATATAATTAATTCTGATAAAGGTTTAATTGAAATATTCGGAGATTATAAAGAAGGCGGATGTGTAGAGTACAATCCAAATGGAAAAGGGAAGATAAGCCTTCCACATATAATTTTTCATACAGAAAATGGAAATAAGATAATTTATGTATTAGGATATGATAATAAAGCAAGATGGAAAAAAGCATTAGGTGGACAAGTATTTGGATTATTTATAGATGAGTTTAATATCGCTGATATGGAGTTTGTTCGAGAAGCATTCATGAGAGCAGATTATAGACTATGTACTATGAATCCTGATGATCCGAATAAAGAATGTTATACAGAGTTCGTTAATAAATCTAGACCAATAGAAAAATACAAAAGAGATGGACCGCTAGAATTATTAGAAATGTTAAATGAGCCACAAATTTCTGATTGGACTTGGTGGTATTTTACATTTAATCATAATTTAAGTTTAAGTGAAGATAAGAAAAGACAAATAATAGAATCAGTTCCAATAGGAACAAAGTTATATAAAAATAAAATACAAGGTTTAAGAGGAAAGGCAACCGGACTTGTATTTAATGTAATTGCTGAGAAGCACATCATAAATGAAAAACAAGCAATGTTTGAGGATTGGAAAGAAAAGGAACCTAAAAAGAAAAGAAAGTTTATAAGATTTTCAATAGGTTGTGATACCTCATATTCAAAAAAATCTCACGACAAACTTACATTTGAATTTACTGGGATTACTGATGATAGAAAATGCATATTACTTGAAGAAGAAACTTACAACAACAAAGATAGAGAAATACCATTTGCTCCAAGTGATGTTATACCTAAATTAATCAATTTTGCTGAGAAATGCAAAAATAAATGGGGATTTGCAAGATACATTTTTATAGATAGTGCTGATGCTGGAACAATAGCAGAAGCAAAGAAGTACAAAAGAAAAAATGCTTGTATTTATATGTTTGAAGGAGCATGGAAAAAAACAAAGAACTTGACAAGAGTACAATTGCAACAATCTTGGTTAAATACTGAAGATTTTTTAATTGTAGAAACTTGCAAAGATTATATAAATGAAATGAATGTGTATAGTTTTACAGAAGATGGACAATTAGAAGATGGCAACGATCATAGCATACAAGGATGTCAGTATGCTTGGTTACCATTCAAAAACTTAATAGGAAATTGGGAAATGATAAAGCAAATGATAAAAGATATAAACGAGGAGTGAAAATATGGGATGGGTGAAAAATATGATAAGAAATTGGTTAGAGATTAAAAATCCTGGTTCAGTTAATTTTGATATAGAGCAATTAAATAATTTTGAAAGTCAGGCATTTATAAATATGATTTGGTATAGAGGTGAACCTAGTGAATTGGAACAGCTTTATGAGCAAGCCGATGATAGACTTGGAAACAAACACTTTTGGGGAAGTAAACCTACAGTTGGTATGAATATAAGAAAGATTCATACAGGCTTACCATCAATGATAATAGACACTTTGGCGGATGTTACTACTGATGATTTAGATAAAATTGATGTTGAAAAAAGACAAGAAGAATGGAATGAAATATCTAAAGAAAATGATGTGAAAAGCTTGATAAGAGATGCAGTAGCAGGCACTTTAGTATCTGGTGATGGTGCATTTAAGTGGTCAATAGATACTAGTATAAGTAAATATCCAATAATTGAGTTCTATGATGGTTCTAGAGTTGATTTTGAGTATGAAAGAGGTAGATTAATAGCAGTTATATTTAAAACTAAAAAAGTTATAAATAAACAATATTATACTTTGTTAGAAAGATATGATAAAAATGGAATTACTTATAAATTACATAACAAAGAAGGTATAGAACTTGATTTGAGAGATTTCCCAGAATTAGCAAAAAAATATGAAAAGGTTACTAATCCAAATGATTTTTTAATGGCATTACCAATTATGTTTAAAAAGTCAAAGAAATATAAAGGAAGAGGAAAATCTTTATTAGATGGCAAACTTGATAATTTTGATGCTTTTGATGAGGTATGGTCACAATGGATGTTAGCATTGAGAAAAGGACAAATAAAAACATATATACCTGAATCATTATTACCTAGAGATCCTGAAACTGGATTGTTATTAAGGGGTAGTGATTTAGATAACGATTTTATTTCTGTAGAAGAAAGTATTGGAGAAGATGTTAAGAACAGAATAGAGACTACGCAAGGTCAAATTCAGCATGAAGCACTATTGAGCACTTACATTACTGCATTAGATCAATGTTTAACTGGTTTGATTAGTCCTAGTACTCTAGGAATCGATACAAAGAAAATAGATAATGCAGAGGCAACAAGAGAAAAAGAAAAAACAACTCTTTACAAAAGAAACCAAATAATTGAAACACTTACTAAAACAATAAACGATATTGTTAACATTACTTTTAAAGTGTATGACACTATGGAAAAGAATGAAATTACTGATATAGATGGTGTTGCAAGTTTTGGTGGTTATGCTAATCCATCGTTTGAAGCACAAGTAGAAACAATAGGAAAGGCTAAAACAAATGGTGTTATGAGTGTAGAGACAAGTATTGAAGAATTATATGGTGATACCAAAGATGAAAAATGGAAAAAGGAAGAAGTAAAAAGAATTAAAAATGAATCTGGAATAGTTGATATGGAAGAACCATCAATCAATGAAGATCTAGATTTAATTGAAAATGAAGAGATGTTGAAAGGTGGTGTTGAAGATGGTGGAAAGTAAGGAAAAACCAATAAAGGGATTAAAAATCAAATATGATGGAAAAACATATGAAAATATCACTTATTTTAGTATCAGTACTTGGGGTGGAAAAGAAAGAATTAATTTTACTGATAAAAAAAGTGATAATGTTGTGACAAACATTAACTGTAATTTTAGTGATATAAAAATAATTCAAAGTAGTGATAATTAATGAATGATTATAATATAAAGAAACTATATGAGGATATGGAAATAGAGTTAATATCTTCAATGAAACGAAACTATAAAAGACATCTTAAAGAAGAAAAAGATACTGGCTTTGAATATTCTCAATGGCAATCAGAAAAGTTGAAAGAATTAAAAAGATATCAAAGAGAAAATAAAGATATTATTGGTGGTTATACTAAGGGATTATCTGATGAAGTATCACAGCATTTAAAAAGAGAACTTAAGCAAGGCTCTATTAATGCAATTAATCAGTATAATAAAGTAATGGGTAAAAATTTGAAACCTAATAAAATAATGAATCATAGTTTTTTTAGAACAAATGATAGAAAGGTTAATGCTTTGATAAAAGTTGTAAATAATGACCTAAAAACCGCTAATACGGCAGTTTTGAGAATGGCAAATGACCAATATAGACAAGTCATTCATAAGAGTGCTTTTTTTGTTGCTAACGGAGTATTTACTGAAAAACAGGCTGCTAGAATGGCAACTAAAGAATTAACTGAACTACAAAAAACTAAACTTGCTATAGACGAAGCAAATAAAGACTTTTTAAGTAGAGGATTTAACTGTATTGAATATAAGAATGGCAGAAGAGTCAATATTGCCAGTTATTCTCAAATGGCTGTTAGAACTGCAAGCTTAAGGGCTCAATTAATGGGAGAAGGAGATTTTAGAAAGTCGATAGGAAGAGTATTAGTTCAATCCACTTCTCATGGTGGTGCTTGTCCAATATGTCAAAAATGGGAGAATAAAATATTTATTGATGATGTGTATTCTGGTGGTACAAAAAAAGATGGCAAGTACATGCTATTAAGTGAGGCTATGAAGCAGGGGTTCCTGCACCCTTCATGTCGCCATGGTTTGACAACATATTATCCGGAAGTAGATGATATTGAAGACTATACCGATGAAGAGTATGAAAATGATATTAATTGGATAAATAATAGAATTGATGAAATTAATAATAACGAATTAAATTATATTGATAGAAATATCAAAAGATTTGATAGATTGGAAAAAGGTTCTATATTGCCAATTAATATTCAAATGTTTGCTGAACGAAAAAATAGTTGGATAAATGCAAAAGAAAAAATGTACAATTCATATAATGATGTTACAACCGAATGGTTAGCGAGTGCTAGTCCAAATAGTCATAAGGTTTTAGATGCAGATTATTTTGTTTTTGAAGATAATAAATACAAAGTAGATGGGATAAATGTAAGTTTAGATTATTCTAAAAAAGAAAAAGAAGTTGCTGAATGGTTGGAAAGTACTTTTGGTGGGGAAATTTATATGATTCCTAGAGTAAATAAACCAGAATGTATTCAAACAGCTGATTATTTATTTAAAAATGAATATTGGGATTTAAAAGAAATTAATGGCAATGGCAAGAATGTTTTCTTTCATGCTGTTGAAAAACATGAAAAACAATCACATAATTTTATATTTGATGTTTCAAATTCAATTTTAACTGATTCTGAGATTGATGATAGAATAAATTCATTATATAAGTTGCCTAAATTGAAATGGTTAGACAAAATAATAATTAAGAGAGGAAAAAATCTTATAAGGATAACCAAAAAGAAGTGACCCCTCCGATTAACGGTGGGACCACTCCTTAATGAGTACATTATAGCACAAAAACTATAATGTGTCAAATCGGGGTATAGCATAATTTGGTATTGCACTAGTTTTGGGAACTAGATTGTGCAGGTTCAAATCCTGCTACTCCGACCATTAATATTATATGTAGAAAGGAAAATAATATGATAGCAATATTGATTATAATAGCAATTCTAATTTTTTTTATCATGTGTGTATTATCTGCAATAAGAGTGGAATTAGAAAAAACAAGATTGGAAAATAGAGAAATAGTAAATGTAATAAACAAAAAAGTGAAATAATTAATGCTATCTTTATAGGTAGCATAGAGTAGATATAAAAAACGCTACATCTGAGTAGGCTGAAAAAGTTAGGCGTGCCGAACGGGAGGGGTAAAGACTTAATATCTACTCTATGGTGCTTATAAATATGAAGTCGATAGAAATATCGGCTTTTTGTATGCACTAAAATATCGTTTGACCGGTACGAATAAACGGAGCGTGGATGACCTTATCCATAGAAAAAGGAGAAATATGAAAAAAGAATTAATGCCGCTAAACATTCAATTATTTGCTGATAGTGGGGAAGAAAAAAATGCAAATAAGACTGCTGACAATGAATCAGTAGAAAATCAAAAAAATGCTAAAGATGATGGAGTAAAAGAAACTGATAAAAAAGTTGAAGAAAAAAAGTATACTGACAAAGAATTAAATGATATCAGTTTAAAAAACGAACAAAAGGCTTTAGCAAAGCAATTGAGGGATTTAGGTATTGATGATGTTGAAAAGGCTAAATCAATTCTAGCAAAGGCAAGAGAAGAAGAGGAAAAATCTAAAAGTGTTGATGAAAAAACACAAGAGGCTATTAAAAAAGCAGAAAAAGCCACTCTTGAAGCAATTAATACCAAAATCGAAAATGCTTTACTTAGAAAGAATGTTAAAGATGAAAAGATTACTAGAGCAGTAAGATTAGTAGACAAGAAAAACATTCTTGATAAGGATGGTCAATTAGATGAAAGTAAATTAAATACTGAAATCGAAGACCTATTAAAAGATTTTCCAGAACTAATTAGTAAAACGGAAGATAAACAAAAAGGTTTTAAAATTGGTGATGATGGAAAAGAAGAAACAAAAGATGAACTTGCAGATATGCGAAAAATTATGGGATTGAAATAAATCTCATTTTTTATTGCCAAGGAAAGGGAGATGATTAAAAATGGCAAATAGTATAGCAAAATTCAAAAAATATGTACCTTTATTAGATGAGGTATACAAAAATTCTGCATTAACTTCTATATTAGATAGTGATGATTCACTAGCAAAGGCAGGAGCAAATGCAAATGAAATTATAATTCCTAAAATCGATATGGATGCTTTAGGTGATTATGATAGAAATAGTGGCTACACCAATGGTGATGTGACTATGACTAATGAAACAGTAAAATTTAATTATGAAAGAGGTAGAATGTTTACTGTTGATGCAATGGATGATGAGGAAACTGCTGGACTTGCTTATGGTAAGTTAGCAAGTGAGTTTATTCGTACAAAAGTTGCACCAGAAGGTGATGCTTTTAGATTTGCTACATATGCAGGAGTTAGTGGTATTTCAAAAGTTGCAACACCAGCTACTTTATCAACAGGTGCTGATGTTATAAGTGCTTTAAGAGCAGCAACAAACAAAATGGATGAGGATGAAGTACCTTACGAGAATAGAATCTTATTTATTACTCCAACATTAAAAGGTTTAGTTGATGATCTTGATACTACAAAATCAAAAGAAGTATTAGCAAGATTCTCACAAATTGTACTTGTGCCTCAAACAAGATTTTATACTGCTATTGATATGTTAGATGGTAAATCTACTAATGAAACAAAGGGCGGATATAAGAGACATGCTAAAGGCTCTGAATCAGGTGATACTAATGGAGCAGATATTAACTTTATGGTAATTCATAAAGGTGCAGTAATGCAATATAACAAACATATCGCACCTAAAGTTATTACACCAGAGGCAAATCAAACTTCAGATGGATGGAAATTTGGTTATAGAAAATATGGACTAGCAGATGTTTATGAAAACAAAGTAGCAGGAATCTACTTACATCATAAAGCAGCACCAACTGCATAATAGGAGGAATAAAATGAGAACTGTTGGATTAATTATAAAAAATCAACCTAAAAAGGATGATAAATCAAAAGAAAAAGATATAAAAAATCAACCTAAAAAGGATGATAACGATGGCGAAGTTCAAAAATAAAAAAACTAATCAAATAGTAGAAGAAAATTTGAACTTCTATATTGAAAACTTAAGAAAAAATAAAAACTTTGAGGAGATAAAAGAAGGTATTAAGCCTTCTTCTCCAAAAAAAGTTGAAAAAAAAGAAGTGGAAAAGAAACCACTTCAATAGGAGGTGGCGATATGACACTTTATGTTAGTGAAGAATATTATTCAAATGAATTTGATGGAAGTATATTACCTGATGATGAAATAGATAAATATTTGGAATTAGCACAAGAAAAAATTGATAGTATAACATTTAATAGAATTGTTAAAATAGGCTTTGACAATTTAACCAATTTTCAGAAAGAAAAGATAAGTAAAGCAATTTGTTATCAAGCAGAATATATTTATTCAAATGGCTACAACAATGAAAATAATAGAGATGTATCTTCTTATAGTGTATTAGATATATCCGTAAATATTGATAATTCTAATAGCAATAAAACAATAGCACAAAAGAAAAATATGTCTGAAATGGCTTACGATTATGCTCATAAGACAGGATTGGATAGTAATATAAGATAATGGCTAACAAAATTAATGTATTACCTTTTCCTGACTGGCTATTGAAAACTGAGTATTCACTTGTTTTAAATCAAGAAGGGATTTCTGAATATGGAGGCCCTTTAGAAAGTTTAAAAACAAGTGGCAAATGTATTTTCAGTGAAAAAGCAAAAAGAATTATTGATAGTGAAGGTAAACAAATAACTTTACTTGGAAAAGTTATTATTAAGGGTGATATAGCACCATTATTAAAAAATGTTAGTGATGGTACTATTACTATAAACGACAATAGTTATGAGATATATGTTGGTTATAGACCTAGAAATCCTAATGGTACAGTTCATCATACGGAGTTTGAAATAAAATGAAAGTTAAAGTAACTGGTAAAATAAATCACAAGGGCAATGAATATATTAAAAAATTGATGAGAGAAGCATTAGTAGAAACTGCTGATGCTTTAAAGAGTGATTTACAAAAAAGACAGACTATGCCTTTTGATACTGGTGCATTACAAAATAGAAGTACTTTTATTGATGATTCAAAAAAGAATCTTGGTAAAGTAACAATTATATCTGATACTGTATATGCAAGAAGATTGTATTTCCATCCGGAATATAATTATCAAAAAACACATAATAAAAATGCTGGTGGAATGTGGTTTGCTCCATATATAAGTGGAGATAAAAAAGATTGGGCTTCTAAAAAGTTTGTAAAAATTATGAGAGGAAAATTAAAATGACTTTAAAAGAATACAAAGATTATTTTAAACAAGAATTTGAATGGACAGACTCTATTAGTATAGGAAAAATTGATAATAATCAAGAAAAAGCAATATGCTTTTATAATTCAAAAATGAATGGAAGTTATGTTGGAGTATTTGGTGGAATTAAAAATAAATCTACAAATATAAAAGCAGTAACAATTCTATTAAGATATACTAAAAATCAAAATGATGCCGAAATAATGGCACAAAAAATATATGACTTCTTTAACGAGAGGTCGTTTTTCATTAATGAAAAACGGGTATTTACACAAATGATATATGCTGAGCCTATTAATTTAGGAACAGATGATAATAATGTGTATGAATATTCGATAGAACTACAATTTTATGAAGAAAGGTAAGTGATAGAAATGGCAAAAATTACAATAGGACAATATTCAGTAAGTAATTGTAAGGTAAAAGTAAAAACATCCGCTGCATCTGCACAAACACCTGTTTATAGTGAAGTAGCAGATTTAGAAGAACTAAGTTTAACTATAGAAAATAATACAGAAACTTGGTATTCTATTAATGATGGCGGTTGGCAAAATGCTTTACTAACTGCAAAAGCATTAAGCGGTTCGTTTAGTGGTAAAAGAACATTAGGAGATACAGGGAGTGATTATCTTGAGGGATTAAGATATAAAATTGGAAAAGAAGCAGAGGCTGATTGGCAAATTGAATTTCCTGATGAATCTAAACTTGAATTTACTGCTGTTACTGCTCTAACAGATATTTTAGGTGCTGCAACAGATGTTGCACCATTAAGTGGTGATATTACTTGTAAAGGAAAGCCAACTTTTACAGCAGCTACAACAGGGTAAGGATATTTAAATCTTTACCCTGTTTTATTTTATAAAAAGAAGGGATGAATATAAATGAGAATAATTGATACTGGAATAACAAAAGAAATATTAAGTGGAGATAACCATCCACAATTAAAAATTGGAGATAAACTCTATACTGTTGATGATAGACAGAAAACTTGGGAAAAAATACAAGAAGTTCAAGATGATAAGGAATTGAATGAAAAAGAAAGAACTTCAAAGATTTATGAATTAGCATTAGGAAAAGAGGCAAGCAAAGAAATAGAAGATTTAGATTTACCTGTTTCAAGTGCAATGCACTTATCTTATTGCATTATAGGTGCAATCATTGGAGAAGATCCTAATTTACTAGAAAAACAATCAAAAGAACAAATGAGAAAAAACTAATAGTCCCAGAAACTTATTATGATTTAAAGTTTGATTGGGACTTGATTGTCTCTAGTTTTGCTCAACAATACGGAATTAGACTTTATTACGAATATGAAAATATTCCTTGTCAGGAGTTTAGACAACTATTATCTGGATTAAATGGTGAAACACCACTTGGATATGTTGTACAAATCAGAGCAGAAACTGATTCAAAGAAAATAAGACAAATGACACAAAAAGAAAAAGATATTCGTACTGATTGGGCTAAGTTTAGAGAAAAAAATAATAAAAATAGAACCATAGAATTGAAAACAGAAGATATTTCAAAAATATTTTCAAAAATGTTCGGATAGGAGGTGTTTGATATGGCAAAAGCGACAACTGTTGGAGCAGTAGCCGTTGACCTAAATCTTAATGATAATAATTATGATAAGCAACTTAATAGTAAAATTAAAAGTAGTGAAAATGCCTTTTCTTCAACTTTTAAGAAAATAGGCGGTTTTATTGCTGGCGCCTTTGCTGTAAAACAAGTGGCGGCTTTTACTAAGGAATGTATATCTAGTGCGAGCAAAGTACAAAGTGCATTTACTGGACTAAATAGTATTGTACAAGGTACTGGAAATTCATTCTCTCAAGCACAAGACTTTATAAAAAAGTATACTGCTGATGGATTAGTCTCTATTGAAGAAACAGCAACAGCATATAAAAATTTACTATCAAGAGGTTATAATACTGAACAAATTGAAGATACATTGACAAGACTGAAAGATAGTGCTGCATTTGGAAGACAGGCATCTTATGATCTTGGAGAAGCAGTAGTGACTGCAACAGAAGGTTTAAAGAATGAAAATTCAATACTAGTAGATAATGCAGGTGTTACAAAAAATGTTGCTAAAATGTGGGAAGAATATGCTAAAAGTATAGGAAAAAGTTCTAATGACTTAACTCAAGCAGAAAAAATTCAAGCTGAATACAATGGGATAATGAATGAAACAAGGTTTCAAGTTGGAGATGCCTCTGCATATACAAAAACTTTTTCTGGTCAGATACAACAATTAAAGTTTAATTTTAATCAGATGACTGTTGCAATAGGAAAAGTAGTAACTCCAATAGCTCAACTATTTATACCAATTATAAATAGTGCAATAGCAGCAGTAACTAAATTATTTGAAAAAATACAAGTTATTATGGGAACATTCGGACTAAAAATGCCAGATGTAGTATCTAAAACTTCTGATAGCATATCGGGAATAGGTGAAAATTCAAAACAAGCCGCTAAAGATGCAGTATCTTCTGCAAAGAAAATGAATAAGGCATTTGCCAATGTTGATGAAATAAATGTTTTAAAGACAAAAGATAGTTCATCTAGTAATGATGATAGTATTGGTGGTAGTTCAAGTGTTTCTGCTATTACACCAACAATAGATAGTACTGAAACAATATCTGTATTAGATAAAATAAAAGCAAAAATGAAAAGTATTTGGGATAGTGCACCAATAAGTTCATTTACTAATGCTGTAATAGCAATGGGTACATTTTTATGGGACTTTTGGAAAACATTAGGAACTAACTTTATATCAAACTCAAAAAATACTTGGGACAATATTAAAGGAAATGTTTCAAATACTTTAACTAATATGTCTGGTCTTTGGACTACATTTTGGACAGATATAACTAATGGCATTCAAGTATGGGGACAACCAGTTATCGATGGTGTTAGCAATTTATTTAATTCTATTTGGACAACTGCGATAGATCCTGCTTTACAACTAATAACACAAGGATGGTCTGATTTTAGTACCATACTAAAAGAATTATGGGATAAACATGGTGCTCCACTTGTAAACAATATTGGAGAGTTTGTTACAAAAACAATAGATTTATTCCAAAGTATATGGGATAACATATTAGAACCGATAGTTACACCATTTTTAGAAACTATGTCTTGGTTATGGGAAGAACATATAAGTAAAGTAGTAGCAAAAGTGGGAGACTTTGTAGGCAAACTTGTGAATGGTGCTTTAGAAATATATAATAAGTTCATCAATCCAATTGTTAAGTGGATATTAGAAAAGTCAGCACCAGCCTGGTCTTTTTTATGCAATCTAGTTGTTGGTGTTTTCGGAACGATAGTGGCATTTATTAGTGATGCTGTAGGTAGTATAGTAAGGTGGCTTGGAGGTATTATTGATTTTATAACTGGTGTATTTACTGGGAATTGGAAAAAGGCATGGCAAGGAATTAAAGATATTTTTGGTGGTATTGTTGATAGTTTTGTTGCTGTATTTAAACTTCCAATTAATTTAATAATTGATGGTATTAACTCATTTATAGCAGGACTTAATAAAATTAAAATACCTGAATGGGTTCCAGGAGTAGGAGGCAAGGGATTTCATATCTCAAAAATACCAAAATTGGCAGAAGGAGGATATTTTAAGAGAAATGATCCTCAACTTGCAATTGTTGGTGATAATAAACGAGAGCCTGAGATAACCACTCCTGAAAGCAAAATATATGACCAAGCCAAAAAGGCAATAAAAGATAGTCAAGTATCTAATAATTCAAAAGAATTGAGAATAATACTTGAAGTTAGATATGAAGATGGAAGAAAAATTATCAAAAAGATTAATCAAGCACAAATTGAGGAAGGAGAAGTTTTACTATTAGTATAAACTTCTCTTCTTAATTTTTAGAGGTGATGAAATGAAGAAAAATGAATTTAAGATTAATGATACCATATATACTGCAGATAATATCGGTTGGGAATACTCTATGCAAGAAGGAGATGAAGCTGGTAGAAGTGATGATGGTACGATGTGGCATGATGTAATAGGAATGATAAAAAAAGTTTATTATGATTTTATTGATTATAGAGATGAAGAAAAAACTTCTGAGTTAATTAATTTATTGGAGGAAACTGATTGTAATGTGACTTATTATGATTTAAAAGAAAAAAAATTCGTTACTAAATCAATGTATGTTGCAGGTGATAAAATTACAGCAAAATTAATTAATGATGAGTTTCATACAGATCCTTTTCAAATCAGATTTATAACTAATGGAGTTGAATAGGTATGTATGCAATAAGTAATAATTATAAAAATGAAGTAGAACAAAAATCATCTATAAAATCAAAAAGTAAAATTGTTGTGGACAATATTGAGTATACTTCTATTATAAAAACAACTCCAAAAATATCACATAAAAATAGCACAATGATCGGAGGATTTCCGATAAAAACATGTTCTTTTGAAATATATGATATAGATGGTAATTTAGATTTTAAAGATAAAGAAGTGACTGTTTACAAAGGAATTGAAATAGATGGAGTGGTTGAGTATATTCCACAAGGTATATTCATTCCTAGAGCTGAACAAATTACTACAAATATATCACAAAAAACTATAACATTTAATAATATACAAGATAAAGGTCAACTTTTTGTTGATACATATAAAAGTGAATTAAATTGGGATTCTACTCATACAGGACTAGAAATAGTTCAAGAAATATGTACTAATTTAGGAGTTGAATTAGAAACAACATCGTTTAATTGGTATAACTATAATTTTAAGCAGCCTAATTTCAATGAAACTACAACTTACAGAGAGGTAATAAGTAGAATTGCTGAAATAGGTGGTTCTATCGCCTTTATTAGTCGTGATGGTAAATTAGTTATAAAGAAACGATATACTACTGATCATATTATTAACAATAACCGCTATGTTAAATTGAGTAAAGAAGAACCATATGGACCAATTAATGTTGTTGTATTAGGAAAAAAAGATATTGATGATGATATTGCATATCCATCAGTTAAACCTTCTAATATAATTGAATGGAAAATATTAGATAATCCTTTCGTTGATTTATATAGAGAAGAAATGATAGAAAATGTAGCAAATTATATAATTGGTCAATCAATTATACCATTTGAACTATCCGATTTTGTGGATGGTTTTTTTTATGATTTGAATGATGTTATAAAAGTAAAGGATAAAAAAGGTAGTACCTTCGATGCTGTGTTACTTAATTATGAAATGACTAGCAGAATTAGAAGTGTTGTTGGTGCTGATGTACAAGAGAAAAGTAATACAAATTATAATCTTGCTGGAAGTTCAAAAATGGATATAAAAAAAGTTAGTTATGAAGTGGATCATGTAAAAAATCAAATACTTAGTATGGCGGAAGAAGAAAACGAATTAAGCAAAAAAATATCACAGGTAACCCAAACTGTAAATGACTATGATATATCAATTAAAAATGTACAAAAAACATTAGATACTCAAAATGGTACTATTCAAACACTTGAAGGCAAAATAACCGACATGAATTTTAGTTTTAGTACTAAAGGTTTATCAGTAGGTACATCTAATGATGCAAATAATTCATTGCTTGATAACAGAGGTATAAAAGTATATAACTACGAAAAATTAAATGCAATCTTTAATAATAAAGGTTCTGGTATAGACAAGCTTATTGTTACTGGTACTGCTCAGATTGGCTATTTAAAGGTTGTTAAATCAACTAAAAATAATAACAAGGTAACAAAAATCTATCACTTAAAAGAGTTGATAGAAGACTTAGAGGATTTGGAGGTATAACTTATGGCAACATTAACAACAAGTTTTCAAAGGCTAGGAGAAGCTTATGTTGGTACATCTGGAGGTAGTTTATATGTAAGAATATATGCAAAGTATACAGAACAAGACATAGCAAATAACAGAAGTTATGTAGTATACGAGGCGAGAAGTTATTACGATAAGGCGAGTTATATATATGACCAACAAGGTAGTATTGGTGTAAGTGGAACTGGTGCCGACTATCAAGGGGCTGGATGTACTAGACCAACTGGTGTGGGAGAAAGTGTATCTGTCTCTACTGGTGGTTGGGTATATCACAATAATGATGGTACAAAGAGTATTAGTTGTGCTGCTTCAATTAGTTTTCCAAACTGGGGTTGGGGTAATACAGCATATGGTAGTGCAGACTTACCTAGAATACCTAGAGCAAGTGGTATTGCTTGTAGTAGTCCCTATATTGGTGATAATGCTATTATTAGCATTGACAAAAAAGCATCATCATTTACAAATACATTAACTTACAAGATAGGTACTTTAACTGGCACTATTGTTACAAAGACAAGCGAAACGACAGTGCAGTTTCAGACAAGTGAAATAGAAGACAAAATATATGCTTTGATACCTAATGGTACTGAAGGCTTTGGTACAATTTATTGCACTACATATAATGGTGATACACAAATAGGTGATACACAATCTACAACATTTAATTTATATACTAAAGAAAGTGTGTGTAAACCTGATGTATCTGCTACTGTGGTAGATACTAGTACGAGTGTTACTAGCATTACTGGTAGTAATACTAAGTTTATTAAGTATATATCTAAACCAAAAGTAACTATAAATGCTACTGCTAAAAAGAGTTCGACTATTAAGAATTATTCTATTAATTTGAATGATGGTCAAACTTCAAACTTACAAGAGAATACTTTTGATAGCATTGGTTCAAATAAAGTTAGTGTGTTTACTACTGATAGCAGAGGTTATTCTAATTCAACTAATGTTGATTTAGATATGATTGATTATATTAAGTTACACATAAATACTATATCGATAACAAGACCAGAGGGTACCTCGAATGAAGCAATATTAAATTGCGATGGTGCTTATTATAATGGTTCATTTAGTAGTACTATATCTAATACACTTAGTGCTAGTTTTAAATATAGGAAGTCAGGGGAGACTACTTGGACTGATGGTGGGAGTATAACTCCTACTATTACTGATAATATATTTAAAATAATTGATTTGTCGTTAGGTTCTTCATTTGATTATAATGAAGAATATCAATTTAAAGTTATTTTGGAAGATAAGTTTTTAATAGTAGGTAGTACTGATTCAGATATTATAACTTTGCCAAAAGGTCAAGAAGTAATAGCAATTGGTGATGATGTGGTTTATGTATATGGTAGTGCATATTTAAATGATTACCCAATTCTTTACTTCACTGAAGAAGAGGAATGGGAAGAATAGGAGATGTGAAAATGAAAAAAGTAAACTATAAGTTAATGAGGGGGTCGTTTACTAACAAAAACGATAATCTCTCTAACGATTGGAGGGAGTATTATTTAGTATCTACTCCAATAGGAGCAAGTTATGGCTTGTAAAGGTGGAACACTAAAAAGTGGTACTGATAACTACTATCCCAATGCTTATTATAAAGTTGGAGATTTGTTTCTAACTACAAGAAATGAAAACCCATCGTTAAGATTTGGCGGTACTTGGGAATTGTTTGGGAAAGGCAAAACTTTGGTGTGCGTAGATGAAGATGATAATGATTTCAACGTAGTTAATAAGACAGGTGGAGAAAAAGCACATAAGTTAACAGTTAGTGAAATACCCAGTCATAGTCACGCTCAATATGTAACTGCAAACTCTGGATATGGAGTTGGACTAAGACAAGACTATAATGGAGAGCAAGGAGAATATGGGCAATACCCGCAAGGGGTTGAAACTGCTTTAGCAGGTGGTGGACAGTTACATAACAATCTACAACCATATATAACTTGCTATATATGGATTAGGACTGAATAATGCAAACTTTAATGAAAGTATTGAAAAATTTATTTGGAAACAATACAAAAATATCTGCTAGTGATATAGCAGTAAAGGGGTTAAATAGCAAAGGCAAATTATTAAATGATTGTATAATTGTAGATAGTGGTACTAATATCAATGGTACTTATATTAAGTGGGGAAATGGAATGATGTTGGTGACAAAACAATTAAAAATAACTACTAAGTGTAGTAGCAGTTGGGGGTCAATATATGAAAGCCCTAACATTGACTTTGGAAAAATGGCAAGTAGCTTTTGTGAAATACCTTTTGTTTTTTCATATGCTACACAGAGAATGGCTTTTGTTGAGGGATTACAAGGGACTACAGAAAATAATTTTGGCAAAACATGGCTTGCAAGACCATCAGCAGATGAAAATGAAGCGGTTTATTATATTAATTTATTTGCAATAGGAAAATGGAAATAGAGAGATTAAATATGTTAGTAAGTAAAATTATGAAAGTATTAAGTAATTTGTTTGGATTAAATAAAAAAATTAGTGCTAGTGAAATAGCAATAAAAGATAGTAATGGTAAAGCAGAAACATTGAATAATTATTTAAGTTTTGGCTTTGCTAGTATGCATACTAGTTTTGCATACAAAACATTTGACAGTGAAACTATAGTTACGGGTTGGGAAGAACCAGTTAGTTATGGGGATATTACTGCGGATATAAGTAATAATAGAATTGTTATAAAAAACACTAAATTATTAGAAATAAGTGGCTATACATCAGGTTGTTTAAATGCTTGGCTTTTTTATAATTTAAAGGAAAAGGGTACTGACAATGATTTGCTGAGTGGTGCAGGAACTTTATTTCAAGGAAGTGGCGTTGGCAATAATTATTGGGCTTTACCATTAAAGGTTTTTACAGTAGAATTAGATCCTACTAAAACATATTATCTGCAGTTGGCTGCAAGAGGTTATAATGGACAATATTTTGAAATGAATAATGGTTTTGGTAAATATGCAACAAGCATACAAGCAAAAAAACTTAAATAAAATGAAAGGAATTAAAAAGATGGATAAAATAACTAAAAAAGTAAAATTGGCAATTACTTGGGGAGGATGGATTATAGCTGTAATAGTATTCCTATGGTCCGCTTTTGGTGTATATTACAATTTTAGTGAGAACATAAAAGTGATTCAAAAGTCAACATTAAGGAACACTATTTGGAACGAAAATATTCCAATGCACGATAGACTAGAAAGTTGTGATAGTTATCTTAGATTAGGCTACAATTCTGAAACAAAAAAGTTTTGTAATAAATTATTAGAAAGAGGTGATAATTAATGAAAAATGAAATATTGAAAAAAGTTGCGAAATTAATTGATTTAAAAAGCATAATGACAATTATAATGATTATAGCATTGGTAGTAGGTTGGTTTACTGATAAGGTAACATCAGAACAATTTGTGCCTATGGTAATGATGATAATGACATTTTACTTTGCTAAGAATGATAATAAGAAAGGTAGTGATAGTAATGAATAGCGAAGAGTTAGTAATGAAACCAATTAAAGAGGAAGAAATGAAAGAAGAAATATATGAGGAGGAAATATAATGAGTTTAAGAAATAGAGTATTAGAAAGTGGCTTATTAGAAGTTACACAAGAATATAAATCTGGGGTACATAATGGAATAGATGTGGTAAATCAAAATTATACATTGGGTAATATTGTTGCTCATAGTGATGGAGTAGTAGTAGGTTGTAGAAATAATTGCAATGGCTTTGAAAATGGAAGTTATGGTAATTATGTTAAGATAAAACATGATAATGGTTATTATACACTATATGGTCATATGGCTTATAATACAGTTAGAGTGTCAGTAGGCCAAAGAGTGTCTAAAGGACAAGCATTAGGCTATATGGGTAATACTGGTATGAGTTATGGAGGACACTTACATTTTGAAGTAAGAAATCCTAGTGATGTTAGAATAGATCCTACTGAATATTTAAATTCAGATTTACCTAATTCACAATCTGTACCTACAAAGTCAGTTGAAGAGTTAGCACAAGAAGTTATAGCAGGTAAATATGGCAATGGTGAGGGTAGAAAGAATGCCTTAGGTGATAGATATGCAGAAGTGCAAGCAAGAGTTAATGAAATATTAGCACCTGCACCAAAACCAAGTGTTGATATTCTAGATTTAGTTAGAAAGACTATCAGAGGAGACTTTGGTAATGGAGAAGATAGAAGAAATGCACTAGGCTCTAACTATGATGAAGTACAAAAACAAGTTAATCTTAATTTCCAAAATGGAACTACAAATTGGGATAATGTTAGATTATATTAAATTGAAGTAGGCTAAACACCTACTTCTTTTTTTTACCTAATTTTATAAATAATTTCTTCTAAATACCTTAATAAACTCTTCTCTAGAGCTGATATTTTCTTCCCAGTATAATTGCCCTTGCTTGTGCCAATAATCATTAAATTGGCTGTCTTCTTGCTCTTTAGAGTGGCAATTTAAGCATAGCCTTAAGCATAGACCATATCTCATAGAATTTTGCCTATTCTTTCCCGCATATATTTCATGCCAAGTTAGTTTATAGGTACTACCACATAAGTAGCATCTTTTAGTATCATCACTAAATACACTATATCTATTTCTTTCTAAACTCGCTAATTTATTTGATTTGTTTTGCATTTTTACTGACTTTTGTTGTTTTTTTGCTAATGTTTGTGAATATTTTCTCATTTGATTGTTATTTGATTTTTGTTGTCCACTTTGTAGTCCACTTTGTTGTCCACTTGCAACCGGACTTTTTTTGCCAGAAGTGGACTTTTTTCGTTTTACATCTGCAAACCACTGCATTTCTCTGCAAAGGTCTGTAGAGTTCTTTCTATATTCTTTATTATCACATTCTCTACAAAGTGAAAACGTTATTTCTTTATTTCTTAATTTACAATATGGCTTATTTTTTCTTTTTTTTAAGTTTATACAATAGTTATTCATGACTTTATCCTTTCTGAAGTCCCTATTGATGTACGAACCACCGTATTGTGTTGTTAGGTATTTGGCCATACGTAAGTCTTTCTTTTTTATGTTAACGGGATATTCTAGTGATTTTACATATTTCCACATTAGTTTTGCACCTCCCATGACCATGGTGAGTTATTCCAAAGCCAATTGTTTGTTTGTACTTTGCTTGTTAGTGTTAGAGGTCCATATTTGTTTTCGTATATGTTTATTAATTCTTGTTGTTTATTTAAGTGATAGTTGTATTTATTTAGTATGTTTTTGTCATTAGGGTAGATATCTAGATATAATCCTAGATCTATTAGTGCAAACCTTTGTTCATCTATTTGTATTAATAACTCTTCTTTTTCACTTTCTGCTTTTAAATTTACTGGTTTATAGTTTTTGTATTCGCTATAGGTGTTATTAAACATATTTCCTCTTTGGAATCCTATTTGTGATGTTGAAATATTTGGATTATCTTTTGCTAGTATGTTATTTGGGTATACTACATTATTTATTGTGTTATATGGATTTAGGATTAAATTCATATCGTTATAATTATTTAAGTAATTATAATAATCGTTTAAATTATTCATATTCTTTCCTCCTAAAATAGGTTATGTTACTATGTGTATTGTGTATGGGGAAATACCTAAATATTTATTTTTTTCTTGACAAAGATATAATTGTATAGTATGATTTACTTGTACTAGTGCAGATAGTACAAGTAAATATTATTATGGAAGGAGTTTTTATATGATAAAGATAGATAAGTTATCAAAGAAGTATGATAAGGATTATGTACTTAAGGATCTTAGTTGTAATATTAAAGATAATTCTATTTATGGTTTAGTAGGGGCTAATGGTTCTGGTAAGAGTACACTTCTTAGAACTATTATGGGGATATATGAAACTGATAGTGGTAGTATATCTGTTGATGATAAGGAAGTATATGATAATGAGGTTATAAAACAAAAGATGGTTTTTGTGCAAGATGATTTATTTTTTTATCCTGGATATACTTTAATGGATACTGCTAGGTGGTATAAAGAGATGTATAGGGATTTTGATATGGATTATCTTAAGAAATTAGCAGGTATTCTTAATCTTAAACTTGATAAGAAGATTAGTACATTTTCTAAGGGTATGAAAAGGCAGTGTGCTCTTATATGTGCTATTTGTACTAATAGTGATTATATGTTTTTTGATGAGACTTTTGATGGTCTTGATCCGGTTATTAGAAATACTATGAAGAAGATTTTGGTTAAGCAAATGAATAAGAAGAGGACTACTATTGTTATGACTAGTCATAATCTTAGGGAACTTGAGGATATATGTGATAATCTTGGTTTGTTATATCAGGGTGGTATTTTGTTTGAGAGTGATATTGATACGATTAAGACTAATATGTTTAAAGTTCAGATATCTTTTGATAGGAATTTTGATAGGGATGATTTTGATGATTTTGATATACTTAGTTTTAAAAAACAGGGTAGTGTAGCCACTATGATTATTAAGAATAATGATGGTAAATGTAAGGAGAAGCTAGATAGGATGAAACCTTTGATACTTGATTATCTTCCTCTTACTTTAGAAGAGGTATTTATTTATGAAATGGAGGCATTGGGGTATGAATTTAACAAGTTTGTTTAATTTTAGTTATTTGAAAGAGAATGTTAGGAAGTCTAAGGCTACGGTGCTTTTATGTATTTTATTGCTTCCTATTATTAATGGTATTGTTCTTCTTATGAGGTGTAGTGGTGGGGATAATTTTGTACCTAGTGTTTATGAAGTATCTGGTTTTATGTTATTTGGTATGTATTTTGTTCCTGTAGTTATTGCTATTTCGTTATTTTCCTTTGTATATAAAAGGGGAAGTATTGATTTTACTTTGTCAATGCCTATTAATAAAAAACAGATATTTTTAAGTAATACTATTTTGGGTATTGGTATTATATTTGTTATGCATTTTATTAATTTTGTTATTATGTTAATTATTAGTTTAATATATAGTAATATTATTATTAGTTATAGGATGCTTTTTGATATTTTATTTATGGGTTTTGTTTCTTATGTATTTGTGTTTGTTTGTAGTAATATTGCTATTGGGGTATCTTCTAATAAGATTACAACTATAGTAGTTACTTTACTTATTTTGTTTTTGATTCCTTTTATTTCTAGTTTTATTAATTCTAATGCTTTTAGTAATTATGGTAATTATGATGCTAGAATTGAATGTACTAGTGATAGTTGTAAGCCTTTGAGTTATAGTTGTTATGATGTTAAGTGTGAGATGGATAAGAAGAATAATATTTATTCATCACGTATTACTAAGTATGATAGTAGTATTTATACTTTGCCTTATGGTATTTTAGATGATATTTTGTTTGGAATGGAGAGTAATAATAATATTTCTAAGTCTATTTGTAAGATGGTTATTCTTAGTATTTTGTATATTGTTATTGGTGTGATATTCTTTAATAAGAAGAAGTTTGAGATTTGTAATACTTCTTTTAGAAGTGAGAATGTACATATATTTGTTAGGAGTTTGACTACTATTCCTATTTTGTGTATTTATTTTAATATTCTTAAGAATATTAGTGTATCTAGTTATGATTTCTTTTCGGTTATTCTTTTGATTGTTCTTATATTTGCGTACTTAATTATATATGATTTGATTACAAGGAAGAAGGTTACTAATTTCTTTAAGATGGCTATTTGTTTAATTATAGTTGGATTTATGGTTATTTTCACTGGTTATTTGGTTGATGATGATAGTGTTAGTATTAAGGCTCGGGATATTAAAGAAATTTCTTTCTTAGATGATAATGGTAATGTTATTGGTAGTACTAAGAATATAGAGGTTATTAATAATTGTATATCTTTGCTACTTAATAGTGATTATGTAAGTGATTATGTTTATGATTATACTATTAAGACTAAAGTGGGTAATGATATATATCGTTTTAATGTTTATACTACTAAAGAGAATTATGATTATATTAA
>CAVCHK010000006.1:0-13777 GCA_963601985.1 Paludibacteraceae bacterium | reverse complement strand
AAATATATATAATTATTAGGACTTGCTCCATAATATCTTATATTACCTCCATCTAGATCTGTTGTTGTTCCACCTAATCTATCATTCATAAGATTTACTGAAGTAGCATAATTATATGTAATACTATTATTAGTAACAGTACTCTTACTAGCATTAGTATATAATTTAGTAATATAATTAGCCATTGTATATACACCTTCACTAGATACAACATCTATTTTACCTACTAAACTCTTATTCATCATATTACTACTATTCTCATAATTACCATCAATATAAAAATACAATATATAACTAGAGTTAGAACTCTTACTTAATACCCCTTCATACAAAACAATACTACTAGAAGAAGTAACATCCTTAAAATTACCTTCATTTATCTTCTTATTATCCTTAAATAATATATATTTAAAATCATCACTCTTTAAATCATCATCAATACTAGTAATATCTATACTAATCGTATATATTAAACTATCAGTAGTATTCTTATTCCTAATACTAAATGTAGTAGATTCTCCATCAGTATAACTATATACAGGAGATAAATTACTAATATTAATATCAGGACCAGTTGTATAAGTAACATCAGCAAGTTCTCCAATAGATAAAGTTACACTAGTATTATCAGTACTAGCCCAAGTAAAATAAGCATAACTACCTACTAAAGTAACAATAATAATTAAAAATATTATAATACTTATAGCAATATACCTTCTACTTATATTAACATTATCAATATATTTTTTAATTCCCACTAGTATCACCTACTTTATAATTACAATATAATTTTATCATTAATAACAATTCATGTCAACAAAAAGAAGAAGAGTTAACTACTTCTTACACTAGCATTATATCTCTTCTCAATATCACATATTATCCTATCAAATATAGGCATAACCTCATCTAAAGTCAAAGTCTTATTACTATCCTCAAAATATAACTTAAACCCTAAATATCTCATATTCTTAGGAGTACCCTCTCCTTTATATAAATCAAATACTTCTATTTTAGTAAGTAACTTACCACCAGACTTCTTAATAGATTTAATAACCTCTTCTGAAGTAATATCATCCCTAAGTAAGAACGATACATCCTTATTAATAGAAGGATACTTACTAATTTCCTTATACTTCATCTTAGATGTTCTAATTCCCTTTAAAAGAGATAAATTAATCTCACTTACATATATATCATCTTTACTAATATTAGGATGTAACTTCCCAATTAAACCAATTTTTTTATTATCAATATATATACTAGCACTAACACCAGGGTGTAATTCACAAGGTATATCCACTACTTTAAAATAATACCTACCATTATATCCCAAATAATTAAGTACTTTCTCTATAATACCCTTTATAATATAAAAATTAACACTCCTATTACCACTTAAAGAATAATAATAATTACCACTCATAAGTATAGCAAGTTTTTCTTCTTCTTTATATATATTATCAACCAAAGAAAACCCCTTACCAATCTCAAATAACCTAATATCACCAATACCCCTTTTAATATTATAATCATATACAGATAATAATGATGGTATAATACTATATCTTAAGGTACTCCTATCAACAGACATAGGATCAAGTACTTGAATACTACTATAACTATCAGTAGTAAACTTCTTAGAATCATCTTCCCTAATAAGAGTATAAGTAAGAGTCTCATTAAGAGACAAATCACTAAGTAAATGCCTAATACCCCTATTAATCTTATCAATATTACCCCTTTTAACATCCAAACACATACATCTACCTACTATATTATCAATACCATATATCCTACCAACTTCTTCAATAATATCTTCCTTAATACTAATATCCATTCTTCTAGAAGGAACCATAATAGTTACTTCATCTTTATTACATACATAAGGAAAATCAAGTTTATCAAAAGTAGATAAAATATCTTCTTTTGATAGTTTAACCCCTAAAACTTTATTTATTTTATCATAACTAATAGATATTTCCCTATCCTTAATATCAATATTTTTACATTCTAAAATACCACTAGAGCAAGAAGCATTAGCATACATTTCAAGAAGATGCATACTCCTTTCAATAGCCATATATGACCTCTTAGGATCTAGGCCTTTTTCAAATCTATTTGAAGCCTCACTTCTAAGAACTCTTTTAGAAGTTTTTCTAATTAAAGTAGGATTAAATATAGCACTTTCTATTACTATATTCTTAGTATTCTCATCAACTTCAGTAGATAAACCACCCATTACACCAGCAAGACCAATAGCCTTATCATCTTTATTAATAATAACAATATCATTACTAGTAAGTAATCTCTTTACATTATCTAAAGTTATTACCTCTTCACCATCATAAGCCATTCTAGCACCAATAACATTACCAAGTTTATCCCCATCATAGAAATGAAGAGGCTGTCCTGTTTCAAGCATTACATAGTTAGAAATATCTACAACATTATTAATAGGTCTAATACCTGAAGCAATAAGCCTATTTTTAATAAACTTAGGACTTTCCCCAATAGTAATATTCCTAGCACTACCCGCTAAAAAAAGCATAACATTATCACTCTTAATATCAAGTGATAATAAAGAATCTATATTTTCACCATTATCTTTATAAGAAAGATCAATATCTTTTACTTTAGTATTATATATAGCACCAAGTTCATAAGCCATACCAAGTATACTAAGCAAATCCCCCCTATTAGAAGTAAGCTCAAAATCAATTATCTCATCATCTAACTCTAAATACTTAATAGGATCTTCTCCTACTATAGCATCATCTCCAAGTTCACAAATACCATCTAAATCACTTTGCTTTAAGTATTTATGTTCAAGACCAATCTCTCCTAAAGAACATAACATCCCATTACTCTCATATCCAGCTAAAATAGTCTTTCTAATAGTTTTATCAGGCAAAATAGCACCATCTAATGCAACAATAACCTTAATACCACTTCTCGCATTAGGAGCACCACATACTATTTGAAGAACATCACTACCAATATCTACCTTACATATATGTAGTTTATTAGACTCAGGATGCATCTCACATTCCACTATCTTACCAATAATCAAATTACTACATGGAATTAATTTCCCTTCATAGTCATATTCATTACCAATACCAGTCATCTTTTCAGCTATATCATGAATACTTTCTTCAAGAGGTAAATCAATATAATCACTTACAAATTTCCTACTTAACTTCATTATTCCTCATCCTTTCTATCAAACTGTTTTAACATTCTAATATCATTAGTATACAAATACCTAATATCAGGAATATTATACTTAAACATAGCAAGTCTATCTAAACCAGTACCAAAAGCAAAACCAGTATACACCAAAGGATCATATCCTCCCATTTTTAGAACATCAGGATGAACCATACCAGCTCCTAAAACTTCTATCCATCCAGTACCCTTACATAAACTACATCCCTTACCACCACATTTAAAACATGACAAATCAACTTCAACACTAGGTTCAGTAAAAGGAAAATAACTAGGCCTAAATCTAACTTTAGTATTCTCACCAATTAACTTCTTAGCAAATATTTCAAGAGTACCTTTTAAATCAGCTAGAGAAATATCCCTATCAATAACAAGACCCTCAACCTGACCAAATTGATGAGAATGCGTAGCATCATCATCCCTTCTATATACCTTACCAGGACATATCATTCTAATAGGCCCTTTAGAAGTATTCTCTTCCATAGTATGAGCTTGACTAGAACTTGTTTGAGTTCTAAGTAAATATTCATCTGTAATATAGAAGGTATCTTGCATATCTCTAGCGGGATGTCCTTCTGCTACATTAAGTCTTTTAAAACAATACTCATCAGTCTCTAGTTCATTACCACTAACAACATCATATCCCATAGAAACAAACAAATCCTCTACCTCTTCAATAATCCTATTAAAAGGATGTAAACTACCACTAGATATACCCTCACTAGGCAATGTAATATCAATCTCTTCCTCTTTTAATTTCCTATCAATAATATCCTTCTCTATCTTATTCTTAATCTCATCATACCTATCATTAAACAAAGACCTAACCTCATTTAACTTAATACCAAACTCCCTTTTTTTATCCTTTTCAATATCCTTAATAAGTACTTGAACTTCAGTAATAATACCACTCTTTCCCAAAAACTCACTCTTAATATTATTAAGTTCTTCTATATTATTAATATTATTCATTTTCTCTTCTATTAATTTTTTAATCTCTTCTATTCTATTCATAATAACCTCCTACTATTTATTTTCAAATAACATAATAACTTCCTCTTTACTTAAATTCCTCTCATATTCCCTAATCTTACTTATAAATTCATTATGACTAATAATAAAATCACTAATATTATTATAAATAACACTATCAATATTACTAATACCATACTTAATTAAATACTTAATATTAAGATCTATATCTATATAATTATCACTAAGTAATCCCAATATATAATCATTATTATCACTAATAATCCTTTTATAAGTATCCATACTAACATATCTAAGCAAATACTCCAAACTATATCCCATACTCCTCCTTATATAAATAAAAAAGTACTACCACAAAAGGACGAATAAAATCCGTGGTACCACCTTTCTTTATAACAAATGTTATACACTCAATATCTATAACCAGATAAACGGTTAAAACTAAAGGGTGAATTCATATTAAATATCATATTAAGCTTCCACTATCCTTAACTCTCTATAAAGCATCTTTAATATTACTACTTCCTTATCACTGTTTTATTTTCTATTAATACATTTAATCAATCTTTTAACTTCACTACTCTGATTAGATAAAATATCCCTATTATCATATACATAATCAATACCATATCTCTTAGTATATAACCTCATACCTTCTCGTAATAAATCATAATCTTTACTCTTTAATCCATAATAAGGCTCTATACTACTAAGATGAAGTAACATATCCCTATCCAAAGACATAACCATAGGATCTATTCTACCCATAAAAATATCATTAAGAATCTTACTATCTTTATATTCAAAACGATACTTAGGATTTTTACCAATCTCTTCAGATAAAATTCTAATAACTTCCCTAGTAATAAAAATATTATCACTAACACTATCACTAAATAAACTCAAATTATCCAATCTATAAATATCAAAATTATCTTCTTCTCTAATAAGCCTCATAGCCAAATCAATATCATATTGTGCTACTTGTGAATATTTTATCTCTTTTGGATACATACTACATATACCAAAAACAATATTAAAATCTTCCCTTAAATACTTATATTCACCATCTAATATACTACCCCTTCTAGGATAATTATTATATTCTATACATAATCTTTCTACTGCTTTAGCATATAAATACGGTAATATATTAACATGCATATCTTGCATCTCATATAATTCACTATATGTAGGCATTAAAATCTTTTTCATAAACAAATCCCCCTATTTAATTAACTATATAGTCATTAAATCTTTTTCTTTTTCTTTTAATTTATCATCAATAACTTTATTATATTCATTAATTAACTCTTGAACTTTTTCATTACCTCTCTTCTCTTCATCTTCTGGTAATTCTAAAGCTTCAAGTGCCTTATTAGCATCTTGTCTAATATTTCTAAGAGCAATCTTACCTTCTTCCGCTATTTGCTTAACCTCTTTAACAAGACTACGCCTTCTATCCTCAGTAAGAGGAGGAATAACAATAAATATAACTTCACCATTATTATTAGGAGTAACCCCTAAATTAGCCTCAAATATAGCCTTTTCCATAGCATTAAGACAAGATTTATCAAACGGTTTAACTACTAATTGTCTTGCCTCAGGTACAGATATATTAGCTAAACTCTTAATAGGAGTCATACTACCATAATACTCTACCATAACAGAATCAAGCATATTAGGATTAGCCCTACCTGCTCTAACATTAGAAAACCTACTCTCTACTACACTAATAGAAGACATCATTTTCTCTTCAGTACTAAATAAAATTTCTTCCATAAAATCTCCCTTTCAAACACTAATATTTTACCACAACTAAAATAAAAATACAAGTACTACATATAAATCCCACTAATATCATTACTATGAAGTAAAACATAAATAAAAACAATAATACTAAGTATAATACTAAGAACAAAACCCATTAAAGCCATCTTTCCACATAAAGAAGCCCTCTTAGGCTTATCCTTCATATTAACCAAATACATAATAAGACCAAATAAAGGAATAAAGAAAGATATAAACTCCAAAATAAAACTAGGTTTATCCTTAATATTTCTAATATACTCATCAGTATAATTACCACACTTTAAACATTTTATATTATCTTCCATCTTATTACCACAATACTCGCAATACATAATTATCCTCCCTATTTATTACTTTTATAACTACTATAAAACTCTTCCTTATATTCTAAGAACCTATCTTCTTTAATAGCCACTCTAATATTTTCCATAATCCTAATTAAGAATCTTAAATTATGAATAGATAATAACCTTTGACCTAAAGTTTCATTACTAACTAGTAAATGCCTAATATAAGCCTTAGTATAATTTCTACAACATTTACAATCACAACTATCATCAACAGGAGTAAAATCCTCTTTATATTTAGCATTCTTTAAATTAATTTTACCATTCAAAGTAAAAGCATGACCATGTCTAGCAAGCCTAGTTGGCAAAACACAATCAAACATATCAACTCCTCTTTCTACTCCTTCAAATAAATCAGTAGGTTCACCTACTCCCATTAAATATCTAGGTTTATCAATAGGTAAATACTTAATACCATATTCAATCATCTTATACATAGTATCCTTATCTTCACCAACAGAAGTACCACCAATAGCATAACCATCAAACCCAAGTTTAACTGTTTCAATAGCGGACCATTCCCTTAAATCCTCAAATTCACCACCTTGAACAATACCAAATAAACTCTGATTAGGATTACTCATAACATCCTTACCTCTCTTAGCCCATCTAAGTGTTCTCTCAACACTATTTTTCATATACTCATAACTAACAGGATATGGAGGACACTCATCAAAACTCATAGCAATATCACTATCAAGCTTATTTTGTACCATAATACTCACCTCAGGAGTAAGAAAAAGCCTCTCACCATTTAAATGACTTTTAAACACCACTCCCTCTTCACTAATATCCTTTTTATTAGCTAAACTAAATACCTGAAAACCACCACTATCAGTAAGAATAGGCCCATCATAATTCATAAACTTATGAAGTCCTCCTGCCTTCTCTACAATATCCTCTCCTGGTCTTAACCATAAATGATAAGTATTAGATAAAATAACACCAGCATTTATCTCTTTAATTTCCATAGGATCTAATGTTTTAACAGTAGCTTGCGTTCCAACAGGCATAAACATAGGAGTTTCAAACTTACCATAATTAGTCTCTAATGTACCATATCTAGCCTTAGTATTCTTATCTTTATGTAATAATGTATATTTAACTTTCATAATAACCTCATTTCATATCAATTATAGCAAATATAGTTATTAAAGTAAAGATTAAAAACCCCATAAAATCTCTATTATTCATGTATCTTTCTCATAAGTAAAGTAACATCTTTAACCATAACATTAGAAGTATTAACATCACCAGTAATATTAGTTTTAACCAAAAGTATAGAACTCTCTTCAAATCTAAATAAAATACTTTTCCCAAAATACATTAAATTAATATTCCCCATAGATAATTCAAAAGTCAGATCCTTAATAGAAGCCCCAGAACTATCCGCTAAATAAAAACCACCACTATGAGTAGTATCTACTCCACTAACAAATCCAGATAAATTAATCTCATAAATACCCTCTGTTACCTCTACTTCAGTATTACTAAGTATAGTAAAATAATCACTACTATCAGGTACTAACCAAGTATTATTCAAAGACATAGATACTATATCACTAGTATCATTATAACTAGAAAAGAACACTCCTTCACTACTACTAATAGGTGTATCCCCTTTAGGACCAATATCTCCCTTAGGTCCTGTAGGACCAATTTTTCCAATAATAATAGGTGTACAATTACATCTTTTATCTTTATCTATCTTATCATAAGGATTCATACTATCCCTCCCCATAATAATCTATGTAATAATCAAAATAAAGTAAGTATTATCGCTTAAATAACAAAAAAAAAAGATACTCATTTGAGTATCTAATTTAATTATTCAATAATTTCAGTAACTGATCCAGCACCAACAGTGTGTCCACCTTCTCTAATAGAGAATTTAGTACCATTTTCAACTGCAATTGGAGCAATAAGTTCAACTGTCATAGTAACATTATCACCAGGCATAACCATTTCAGTACCTTCAGGTAATGTAACTACACCAGTAACATCAGTAGTTCTGAAATAGAATTGAGGTCTATAGTTTGTAAAGAATGGAGTATGTCTTCCACCTTCCTCTTTAGAAAGAACATAAACTTGTGCTTTAAATTTCTTATGAGGATGAACTGATCCAGGTTTAGCAAGAACTTGTCCTCTTTCAACTTCACTTCTATCAATACCTCTTAATAATACACCAGCATTGTCTCCAGCTTCAGCATAGTCAAGTTGTTTTCTAAACATTTCAATACCAGTAACAACTGTAGATTTAGTATCTTTTAAACCAACAATTTCAACTGTATCATTAAGTTTTAATTGACCTCTTTCAACTCTACCAGTAACAACTGTTCCTCTACCAGTAATAGTAAATACGTCTTCAATAGACATTAAGAATGGTTTATCATTATCTCTCTCTGGAGTTGGAATCCATTCATCTACAGCATCCATAAGGTCTTCAATAGCCTTAACATATTTTTCTTCACCTTCAAGAGCCTTAAGAGCAGAACCTCTAATTACAGGAGTATTATCTCCATCAAATCCATATTCAGTAAGTAATTCTCTTACTTCCATTTCAACAAGATCAAGTAATTCTTCATCATCAACCATATCACACTTGTTTAAGAATACAACCATTCTAGGAACACCAACTTGTCTAGCAAGTAAGATATGCTCTCTAGTTTGAGCCATAGGACCATCAGTTGCAGCAATAACAAGGATAGCACCATCCATTTGAGCAGCACCAGTAATCATGTTTTTAACATAGTCAGCATGACCTGGACAGTCAACATGAGCATAGTGTCTCTTTTCAGTTTGATACTCAACATGTGCAGTGTTGATTGTAATTCCTCTTTCTCTTTCTTCTGGAGCCTTATCAATATTTGCATAATCCATAAATTCAGCTCCACCTTTAGCTGCTAATACTTTAGTAATAGCGGCTGTTAAAGTAGTTTTACCATGGTCAACATGTCCGATAGTACCAATGTTAACGTGTGGTTTTGAACGATCAAATTTTTCTTTTGCCATTATAATTTCCTCTCTTTCTTAAATATTACATATTCTATTTTATCATATTATGATATTTTTTCAAGTATTTTTACTAATTTCCACCATTTTTTTTGATGATTTCATCAGCAATAGATTTAGGAACTTCTTCATAATGATCAAGTTCCATTACATAGTTACCTCTACCTTGTGTAGAACTTCTTAAACTAGTAGCATAACCAAACATTTCAGCAAGAGGTACCATAGCAGTAAATGCAATAGCATTACCCCTAGATTCCTGTCCTTGAGGTTTACCCCTTCTAGCGGTTAAATCACCAATTACAGCACCAGTATACTCGTCAGGTGCAGTAACTACTACCTTCATTATAGGTTCAAGTAGTACTGGTCTACATTTATTTTTAGCTTCTTTTAAAGCAAGAGAAGCCGCAATCTTAAATGCCATTTCAGATGAGTCAACATCATGATATGAACCATCATACAAAGTAGCCTTAACATCAACCATAGGATATCCTGCTAATATACCAGTTTGCATAGCATCTTGTAATCCTTTATCAATAACAGAGATATATTCCCTAGGAACAACACCACCAACAATATTATCAACAAATTCATATCCCTTATCAGGATTAGGTTCAAATCTAATCCAAACATGACCATACTGTCCACGTCCACCAGATTGCTTAATATGTTTACCTTCACACTCTCCCATTTGAGTAAGTGTCTCTCTATAAGCAACCATTGGAGCACCAACAGTAGCTTCAACATTAAATTCTCTTCTCATTCTATCTACTATGATATCAAGATGTAATTCACCCATACCAGAGATAGTAGTTTGACCAGTTTCAGGATCAGTATGCATCCTAAATGTAGGATCCTCTTCAGCAAGTTTTTGAAGAGCAATACCCATCTTTTCTTGGTCAGCTTTAGTCTTAGGTTCTACAGCCTGAGTAATAACAGGTTCAGGAAATTCCATACCCTTCATTATTACAGGCTTCTTCTCATCACATAAAGTATCAGCAGTAGTAGTATTCTTAAGACCTACAGCAGCACCAATTTCACCAGAATAAATCTCAGGAATCTCTTCTCTGTGATTAGCATGCATAAGAAGTATTCTACCAATTCTTTCCTTAACATTCTTAGTAGAGTTAAGCACATAAGAACCACTCTTTAAAGTACCAGAATATACCCTAAAGAAAGTAAGTCTTCCTACAAATGGATCAGTAGCAATCTTAAATGCTAAAGCCGTAAATGGTTCTGAATCAGAAGGATGTCTAAGAACAACATTACCCTTAGGATCAGTACATTCAATAGCCTCAACATCAGTAGGAGCAGGTAAATAATCCACAACAGCATCAAGTAGTAACTTAACACCCATATTACCTAAAGCAGTTCCGCACATAACAGGGAAGAACTCTGCCTTTAATACACCACGTCTGATAGCTTTCTTAAGTTCACTTGCATCAACTTCTTCACCATCAAGATATTTCATCATTAATTCTTCATCAAAATCACTAGCAGCCTCAATTAACATATTTCTATATTCCAAAGCCTTATCCTTCATATCCTCTGGAATATCAATTTCCGTATAATTTTCTTCTTGTTTACCATCAAAATGGTATGCTTTCATAGTAACAAGATCAATTACACCATTAAAATCAGATTCAGCACCAATAGGAAGTTGCATAGCAGCACTATTAGCCCCTAATCTATCTTTAATAGTACCTAAACTAAAATAGAAGTCAGCTCCCATTTTATCCATCTTATTAGCAAAGATAATTCTAGGTACAGCATATTCATTTGCTTGTCTCCATACAGTTTCACTTTGAGGTTCAACACCAGCTTGAGCATCAATAAGTAAAACAGCACCATCAAGTACTCTTAAACTTCTTTGAACTTCAATAGTAAAGTCAACATGTCCTGGAGTATCAATAATATTAAATCTATAACCCTTCCAAAATGCTGTCGTAGCGGCACTAGTAATAGTAATACCTCTCTCTTGCTCTTGAGCCATCCAGTCCATTTGCGATTCACCATCATGAGTTTCACCAATCTTATGAATCTTATGAGTATGGAACAAAATTCTCTCAGTACAAGTAGTCTTACCAGCATCAATATGAGCCATAATTCCAATATTTCTTGTATGTTCTAAGCTTATTTCACGAGCCATAATTCTTTTTTCCTTTCTTTTATTATTTAATTTATTAGTAATTATTAACTTAAGGTTTTAACAAGTAAAAATTCAAATGAGTATAATTCATTACTTATATGATCAGTTAAACTACAAAAATCGTTATTATAATTAAGATCATAAACCATATTTGATAACCTTTTAATTTTTTCAAAATCAAACTGAAGTATAGTCAAATCATTATTTAAATCATTTATTAATTGTTCTATTATTTCTTGAATTAAATTTATTTCGCTTATATCATACTTATAACCCGAAGTTTCTAGCAACAATTTCAAATCATTTTTAATGTTTATAAGATGAGTTTTCATATAGTTATCCTTTTCATTATAAAGCTTTTATCATACATAAAATCATCAAATCTATTTCTATAAATAATTAATATCATCTCCTATTTCAATCTCAGATATTTTAAAGAAATATTAACATCAAGTAAAGGCAATGACCATTCAGTTATTGTTTTTTAATCAAAATTATTTATCTTTTTCGTTTTTTTTATCATTTAATTTATTAGAAATTATTTATCATTATTTAAATTGTCAACCTTCTCAAACAATTACCATCTATAATGAGCAAATGCCTTATTAGCTTCTGCCATTTTATGAGTATCATCTTTCTTCTTAACAGATGCACCAGTTCCATTAGATGCATCAATAATTTCATTAGCAAGATTTTCAGCCATTGAATGACCTCCTCTTAATCTTGCATATTGTGCAAGCCATCTAAATGCTAAAGCTTGAGCTCTTTCAGGCTTAACCTCAACTGGTACTTGGTAGTTAGCTCCACCAACTCTTCTAGACTTAACCTCTAGATTAGGTTTAATGTTATCCATAGCCTTATTAAATACTACCATAGGATCTTCACCAGTTTTTTCTTTAACTATATCAAAAGCATTATATATAATCTTTTGAGCAGTACCCTTTTTACCATCTTTCATAATATGATTAACAAGTTTAGTAACCACTTTAGAATTATAAATAGGATCTGCTAAAACATCTCTTTTAACTGCTCTTCTCTTTCTCATAGTCTATCCTCCTTCCAATATTATTATTAATAATTATTATTTCTTATCTTTCTTAGCACCATACTTACTTCTACCTTGCTTTCTGTTTTGAACTCCAGCAGTATCTAAAGTACCTCTAATAATATGGTATCTAACACCGATTAAGTCTTTAACTCTACCACCTCTTATAAGAACAACACTATGCTCTTGTAAGTTGTGTCCAATACCTGGAATGTAACAAGTAACTTCCATACCATTAGAAAGTCTTACTCTCGCATATTTTCTTAAAGCAGAGTTAGGCTTCTTAGGTGTAGTAGTACCAACCCTAGTACAAACTCCTCTCTTTTGAGGTGAAACTTGTACAGTCTGTTTCTTTTGGATACTATTCTTTCCTACTAATAATACTGGAGATTTACTCTTTCTTACTTTCTTAGTTCTAGGTTTTCTAGTTAACTGATTAATTGTAGGCATTATCTCACTCCTTTCTTACACATATCCTGGTGTTTCATTTCTTATCTTAAATATAAGTTTTACCCATAGTAAAACCTAAATTCACGAACGAATTAATAATACCATTTTTATAAAATTTAGTCAAGTACTTTTCAAAATAAATTTCCAATATAACCATATTCTATACAAACATAAAGAAAAAAGACTATTAACTAGCCTTTTATCTTAATTTAATATTATAAAAATTACTCAATAACATTAATTCACTGATAGCTGATAAGGACTATTACTACTTCCATCTGAGTTATCTTCATATATAGTTTGGGTAGAAGATAGAAAGAGAGTTGGGGCGACCCCATACGCATAGCAGGAGTAGTAGTAGTTGTTGACGATGCCCGACGAGTACACTTCCCACACAGAGCTCCCATCCCCAGAAGACGGCGTTAACAACCATCCATAGTTTGCACCTGAATTAGTAATTATAGGATACATCCAATCATTGTATGTAATTATATTAGCATGATCAATCAAAGTATTACTGCAAGAGTTAAAGTCTGCTGCATATCCATAATCACTAGGATACGGAAGTGCTATTGTTTGATTTGTACTTGTCCAAGTTGCATGTCTTGTTATGCCATCACTAGGACTAGATATCAAAGTGTTTCCTCTTTCATATCCATACATAGCATTTGAATATACTTGTGCTGTATTCCATCCCCCTGTATTCCATGTTACTCCTTTAGCTATCATTCCTCTTGTGGT
>CAVCHK010000005.1:0-8143 GCA_963601985.1 Paludibacteraceae bacterium | reverse complement strand
TTATCATACTTTGTAATAATATTTTGAATTTTATTTACTTGATCATTTAATTCATTACTTGCTATATCGTAAGTTGAATTTAGAAATAGCATTTGGTATTTATCACTTTCGATAATACTTAACATATCATCACTTAATAGGTTTTTATCTACTGCTAATGAGCTAAATGATAATACGAAGTCTACTCCATCTACATCTTCGATTTCTTTTACCATATTATTTATATCGTTGGTTTTCATATCTTTATCTATTAATATTATTTCTGGTGATACGATATTAAATTTTTCTTTTAATTCGTTATTTGCACTTACGCTTTCTAGTGTACTTGGTAGGGTTTCGTCTAGTTTATAGTATACTCCTACTTTGGAATTGGCTAAGTACATTGGTATTATTAGTATTATGAATAAGGCAAATATTATTTTATGGTTTTTTATTACAAAATTATTTAAGTGAGTAAATTTTGGTAATAGGCTTTTATGTTTTGTTTTTTCAATTGCATTATCAAAATATAATAATAGTACTGGGAATACTGTTAGGGTTGTTATTACTCCTAATAATACTCCTTTAGCCATTACTAAGCCTAAGTCTTCTCCTAGGGTTAGTTTCATTGTACATAATACTAAGAAACCTGCGATAGTGGTTAATGAACTTCCTAATACTGATATGAACGTTTCAGATATTGCTTCAGTCATTGCTTCTTCTTTAGTACTATATTTGTCTTTCTTATTTTCATAAGAGTGATATAAGAATATAGAGAAGTCTGTTGTTACACCGAGTTGAAGTACCGCTACTAAGGCTTTGGTTATATATGATATTTCGCCAAATACTAGATTGGTTCCTAAATTATATAGTATAGCCATACCGATATTTAGCATTAGTAATATTGGTACTAGGTATGAATTTAGGGATAATTCTAGTACAAGGATACATAGGGCTACTGCTATTAGGATATATATGGTTATCTCTGTTTGGGCTAAGTCCATAGTATCTAAGAGCATAGCACTCATACCACCTACTTTACAGGTTCCTTTAGTTATTTCTCTTACTTTTGCTACGGCATCTAGTGTTGTATCTGCTGATGTGGAATCTTCGTAGGTTATTAACATTATGTCATTGTTGTCTTTACTTAACTTATTTTGAATATCTACTGGTAAGATACTTGTTGGTATATTAGTACCTAAGGCATCATAACCTGATATTACTTTGGCTACACCTTTGATATCTTTTATTTTATCTTCTAGTTTTAAGATATCTTTAGCGGACATATTTTCTAATACGGTAACTGAAAAGGCTCCCATACCAAAGTCATCCGCTAGGATATTTTGTCCTTTCATTGTTTCAATGTCATCTGGTAAATATACTAGTATATTATAGTTTATTTTTGTTAGTTGCATATTGATAAATGATGGTATTATTAATAGTATTGATATTAATAATATAATAGTTTTATTCTTACAGATAAACTTACCTATTTTCTTCATATTTATATTCTCTCCTTTCAACACAAAACATTATATTCTTTTTTTTTGATTATTTCACTAACAATATTATATATTCTGTCTATTAACCTACAGATGTGGTAAAAACGTCTATTATAATCAACAGTATGATGTTTATCTTTACAAATGTATGAAAAAGAGTTATAATGTTGTTGGTGATGAAAAATGGATGAGAAAAAGAAGGATTTAAGAATAGTTAAAACTAGGAAAGCTTTATATCATGCTTTTGAAGAACTTATGAAGAGTAAGAGTTTTGAACAAATTAAGGTTTCGGATATATGTAATGAGGCTTTAATTAATCGTTCTACTTTCTATGACCATTATAATGATAAGTATGATCTTTTGGAAGAGTATATTAATAGTTTAAGGGATTCTTTTACTTTAGAGATAACTAAAGAGGATAATATTGAGAAGAATACTAAGAAGTATTATATTGAGATTATTAGGCTTCTTCTTAATCATATTGAAAAGAAAAAAGATACTTATGTATCTATAATGATTAATAATAGGAATAGTATTACTAATGATATTTTTTATGATATTTTAAATAGAGCTATTATTAGTCAGATTGATGGTAAGGTTATATCTTCTAAAATTCCTAATGAGATTATTACTAGGTTTTATATCGGTGGGGTTACTAATATTTGTTTTGAATGGTTAATGTATGGTAATAAGTATAGTAAAGATGATATTATTAATTATATTGATTTATTAATACCTGAGGATTTTATAAATTAATAGATGGTTATTTTTAAAATGCAAAATGAAAAATACCTAGAGCTTCTAAAGTTTTCTAGGCACATCTTTATATATAATATAGATCATTTGTTAATAAAATATAATACTTTTGAATAAATTTCTAATTTCTAATTTTATTTATTAATACATTATAACTAGGTTTTATATTAGTGGTGTTATTAATATTTGCTCCAAAATAGTTAATAATGGTAATAAATATAGTAAAGATGATATTATTAATACCTAATTATTTTTTTAATTTAGAGACCTTAGGCTCTAAATTATTAGAGAAAGACCTTGGGCTTTCTCTAAGGGTGAGAATACCCTACTTTACTGAATTAAAATATAATAAAACTCAAACTATATAAGTTTGAGTTAATTTTCTATATGGTAGCGAGAGGGGGATTTGAACCCTCGACCCTTCGGGTATGAACCGAATGCTCTAGCCAACTGAGCTATCTCGCCGTCAAATGCAATATAATTATATTACATTTTTTTTAGTTTGACAAGGGTTTTTGTAAAATTATTTATATAATTCTTTATTTAATAGTTCTAAGTTGTTATTCATTACTGTTACATAATTTTCATTAGAGTTTGTTATTCCTCCATCTACTGTTTCCATAGTATTTAATGTTACTAACTCTACTCCATAATTTTCGATTAGTTTTTTACATGTATTATTTGTTTCTTCTTTAGAAGAATATATGTATTTTATTTTGCCTTCGTTTATTAATTTTTTAACTTCATTAATTTTTACTTCAGTTAATTCTTCATCTTCTTCTAGGGATATAACATTTAAATTATATTTAGATAAGAAATTAAATACATTATTGTCCACTACTAAGGTGTCATATGAAGCTAGGGATATTGTTTCTTTGATATCGGCATCTAATCTTGATAAGTTATATTTTAATTCTTCATATTTATCTTCTATACCTGTTCCATCATCATTACTTATTAAATATGGATTTGATATGTATTCTAATAGTCCATTTTTGGTATTTTGAGCCATCATTAGGTAGTTATATGGATTTAACCATAGTTCTGCTATATCAGTATCATAAGTCATTCCCATAGATACATCTATTATTTTTAGTTTTTTATTTTTATTTATCATTTTTACAGCATAATCTCTTTCTTTATCTAAACTATTAAAGACAAATAGATCTGCCCCTGAGTATTCTTCTAACTTTTTGTCTGATAATTGGAAGTCATTTGGTTCTACTCCTGATGGGTATATACTATATATGGTACTATTTGTTCCATATAGGCTATCTATTAGATATCTTATTGGATATATGGTTGTATATACTTTTATGTCTTTCATTGAATCGGTATCTATATTTAATTTACATCCTGATAGTAATGTAAGAGTCATTATTAGTATTATTAATATTTTTTTCACTTTATTCCTTCTTTCTATCTTATATATTAATATTACTATATTTTTGGTATTTTGTAAATATATTATATTTTATTTTTGTAATTGCTATAATGTTATTTTTGCTGTATAATACTTAAGGAAAGAAGGAAGTATGTATGAGGACAGATGATTTTGATTATTACTTACCAAAAGAACTTATTGCACAGGTTCCTTTAGAGGATAGAGCGAAATCTAGGCTTTTGGTACTAGATAGGGATACTGGTGATAAGATAGATGATAAGTTTTATAATATTATTAATTATTTGAATAAGGGTGATGTTTTGGTTCTTAATGATACTAAAGTATTACCTGCAAGAATTATTGGAATTAAAGATGATACTGGTGCTGTTATTGAACTATTGTTACTTAAGAATATTAATAAAGATAGATGGGAATGTTTAGTTAAGCCCGCTAAAAGGATTAAGGTTGGTAGTGTTGTTTCTTTTGGAGAAGGAAAGCTTAAGGCTAAATGCATAGAAGTTCATGATGAAGGTATTAGGGTATTTGATTTTATTTATGATGGTATTTTCTATGAAATTCTTGATGAACTTGGTAGTATGCCTCTTCCACCTTATATTAAGACTAAACTTGAAGATAATGATATGTATCAAACGGTATATGCTAAGAATATTGGTAGTAGTGCTGCTCCTACAGCAGGGCTTCATTTTACGAAGGAACTTCTTCATGAAATTGAAGAGAAAGGTGTTATTATATGTTATATTACATTGCATGTAGGTCTTGGTACTTTTAGAGTAGTTAATGTAGAAGATGTAACTAAGCATAAGATGCATTCGGAATTTTATAGTATGAGTGGGAATAGTGCTAAAATACTTAATGATGCTAAGAGAGATGGGAGAAGTATTATTTCAGTTGGAACTACCACTACTAGAACACTTGAGACTATTATGAGTAAATATGGTGAATTTAAGGAATGCTCTGGATGGACGGATATTTTTATTTATCCTGGATATGAGTTTAAGGCTATTGATGGTCTTATTACTAACTTTCATTTGCCTAAATCTACTTTAATTATGCTTGTATCTGCTTTAGCTAGCAAGGATATTATTCTTGATGCTTATAGGTATGCAGTCCAAAATAAATATCGTTTCTTTTCCTTTGGAGATGCAATGTTTATTAAGAAAAATGTAAAATAATATTTACTTTCTACTAAATTTATTATATAATTTAGTAGTAATGCCAGCCTGGCGGAATGGTAGACGCGGTAGACTCAAAATCTACTATCAGTGATGGTGTGAGGGTTCAAGTCCCTTGGCTGGTACCAATAAGAGTTTAAACAGGAAGATATTTCTTTCTGTTTTTTTATTATATTTTTTTAATTAAAATACATTGATACTATTAATAGTGATAAGATGATGGTTATTAAATCCGCTAAAAGGCCCACTATAAGTGAATATCTTATTTTTTTTATACCAATACTGGAGAAGTATAAACTTATTATATAGATTGTTGTATCTGTTGATCCTTGCATTACTGATGCTACTTTTCCTATGAAACTATCTGGTCCATATTTTGCTAGGATATCGTTTAGTATTACTAATGAACTTGATCCGGATATTGGTCTTAATAGGGCTAATGGTAATACTTCTTTGGGAAAGTTTATCTTACTTAGTAATTCTTTTAATATGTTACTTATATCTAATATTATATTGCTATTTGTTAATAAAGTTATTGCTATTACCATCGCAAATATTGTTGGGAATAGATTTATTGATACTTTTAGTCCTTCTTTTACTCCTAAGAGAAAGGTATCGAATATATCTACTTTTTTATGGATTCCATAAATTATTATTATTACTACTAATAAAGGGACTATTATATTTATCATTTCTTCCTCCATATTAAGTAAAATATTCTATCTAATATTAAGGCTAGAAATGTTGATATAAAACTGGTTATAATAGTTAGGGGTATTATTTCTGATGGGTCTATGGAATTATGTAAGATTCTTAGACTTATTACAGTAGTTGGAACGATTGTTACTGATGATGTATTTATTACGAGAAAGGTTATCATACTACGTGTGGCTACATCTTTATTTTTATTTAATTCTTGTAATTTTTCCATTGCTTTTATACCAAATGGTGTGGCAGCATTTCCTAGTCCTAACATATTCATAACGATATTTGAGGATATATATCCGATAGCGGGATGATCTTTGGGAATCTCAGGGAATATTATTCTTACTACTTTTGATAGTTTTTTACTTACTAGAGATAAGAGGGATGAGACTTCTGCTATTTTGGTAATTCCTAGCCAAAGGCACATAAGGGGAAGAATGGTTAATATTATATCTATAGATGTTTTTCCACTAGTTAAGAGATTATTTGTTAGATTGGGATCTTTATTTATTATGCTATATGTTATTCCTATTAATATGAATAATGACCATATATAGTTAATCATTTAAACCACGCTTTTATTTTCTTTTTTTCTTTAGTTATGTAGATATCTTCTTCATATAAGAGGTTATTTCCTAAATATATTTCTATTATTCCTACTTTGTCACCACTGTTATATTTTTTCTTTTTTTCTAATTTTATATGGCTTGTTAGGGATTTTTTTTCTTTTTTTAATAGTGGTATATAGACATTATTTTTTATATAAAAGGTATTTTCTTTATAGTAGGTATCCCCTATTACTTTGAATTTGTTTTTATTTAATACTTTATAGGATATATAGTTATCTTTAGCATAGTTATATAGTTCTATATGGGTATTCCAATCGTCACTATCTCTTATTGTTACCGCTATAAGGTTCATATTATCTATAGTTGCTGTAGTTACTAGGGTTCTTCCTGATTCAGTGGTATATCCAGTTTTTCCTCCTGTTATGTAATTGTATTTTAGTAATTTATTTTTGTTATACCAGATATATGTTTTTTTATTTGTGGTTACTTTATATTTTTGGGTACTTACTATTTTTCTATATTCTTTATTTTGCATAGCGTATTTGGTAAGAATAGCCATATCATATACTGATGAGATGTTACCTTGTGGTGTTGGAAGTCCACTAGGGGTATAGAAGATGGTATTTTTCATACCTAGTTCTTTGGCTTTGGTATTCATTAGTTTTACAAATTCTTCTACACCTGTTGATACATAAGCTGCTATCATAGAGGCGGCATCGTTACCACTTCTTAGCATTAAGCCATATAATAAGTCTTTTAGTTTTATTTCTTCCCCTACTTCAATATAGATGCCTGATCCATAGGAGGAAGTAGCGTTTTCATCTACTGTTACTATCTCTTCTGTTTTACCACTTTCTAATGCTAGTATGCAAGTCATTATTTTAGTTATGGATGCTATCTTTCGCTTGCTATCTTTATCTTTGGACAATAAGACTCTACCAGTATTTTGGTCCATTAAAATATATGATGAGGCACTAGTGGTACTTGCAAATACATTAATAGGTATTATTAGTATTAAGAGGGATATTAATATTTTTTTCATACTATCACCTATAAAATAATATGAAAAATAGGACTTATTTAGTCCTATCTTCTTTGGTAGTTTGTTTTGTTATTTATGTATTCTAAATATTTTTCTTTAACGTATTCTATAAAGGTTATATTTATATTTCCTATTACTCTTTGATATAGGTAATCTAATTTTAAATCTTGAATATCTATACTTATATATTTTGTTATTTCATTTATTTGTTTTCTTTCTAATATGTATTCTAAGAAACTTTCTTTGTATGTTATATGACCAGTTAGGGCTTCTTTGTGTTCTTTTTCTAATTCTTCGATAGTTTTATTCATATTATGGCACATTAATGTTAACTCTACATATTCTATAAAGGTTAATTTTAGATTATCTTTGTTTAATTGATGATTATATATGAAGGATACATATTTGGCATATAATTTAGCACGTGTTGTATTTAATTCGGTAGCAATTTTCTCTATTCTTTTATTATCATTTAACCAATCTATGAATTCTTTATCTTTTGCTGTCGCTCCAACATATTTTTCATCTGTATACATCTTATATAGTCTTTCACTTTCTTTATTATAGTCATATGTATTTTGATCATAGTCATATTTGTTATATTTGTATTCATATTTACTTTGATCATATTTGTTATATTTGTAGTCATAGTGATGTTCTTTACTAGATGTATCTTCTTTACTTGTTTGGCTTTGCTGTTCTTTCTTAGATTTAATGATTATATCATAAGCTACATTTAATCTTTTTGTTACCTCTTCAGCATCTATTCTTTCTGATACGTCTGGATGGTTTTCTCGTGCTAAAATTCTATATTTTTTTTTGATTATTTCTATGGTATCATTTTCTTTTACTCCTATAACTTTATAGGCTTCTTGTAATGTCATAATATATCTCCCCTTTCAAGTGAATAGTATTATAGCACAAATGTTTGTTTTTTGCAAATTTAAGTTCTATCTACGGGTGTAAAAAATTTTTCGGGGCAAATAAAAAAATATGATATACTATTTATAGAA
>CAVCHK010000004.1:0-10396 GCA_963601985.1 Paludibacteraceae bacterium | reverse complement strand
CTCCTAGTCTTATTAGAAATAAGTTTGTTTCTATTCTTACTAAGTTTAATACTAGTAATTTGAATTTGGATATTAAGCTTGAAAAGGGTGGATGGACAAGAAGTATTAGGCAATGTTTATTCGTAGAACAAGGAGGAGAATTTGCGGATATTGAACTTGTTATTGAGTATTTAGAGAGTTTATGTCTTGATAATTTTGAGCTTTCTTTACCTAATGGGGATTATATGTATACTATGAAAGACTTTTCTCTTGCTTTAGAGTTTGCTCTTTTATCTGAAGGTACAATGAGTAGTGATAAGGCTTTTGAGCTTTCTAATGTTCTTAAAGTTAGGTTTAATGCTTTAATGAATAGTAATTATGCTAGGTATTTTGATTATAATGGTTATGTTAATAGAGAGGGATATATTAATTTACTTCTTACTTGTTCTAATGGTAGAAAGGCACAGATTGTTAATTTTAATATTAATTATGTTGATGATAGATTTGCTAAAACTTTAGTTAAGATTTATTCTAAACTTTTATTTGATTATATTGTTTCTCTTAATCAAAGGGCTTCAATGCCATTTCATATTATATTAGAAGAGGCTCATAGGTATGTTCAGAATGATAGTGATGCTGATATTCTTGGTTATAATATTTTTGAGAGAATTACTAAAGAAGGTAGAAAATATGGGCTTCTTTTGGGAATTGTATCACAGAGGCCTTCTGAACTTTCTGAAACTACAATATCTCAATGTAGTAATTTCTTAGTATTTAAGATGTTCCATCCTAAGGATCTTCAATTTATTAAAGATATTATATCTAGTGCTGATATTACTGTTACTAATAAAATTAAGACATTACATCCTGGTTCTTGTATTATGTTTGGTACTGCTTTTAAATTACCTACTATTGCTATACTTGATAAGCCTAATCCTGAGCCTTTAAGTCAAAGTTGTGATATTAATAGGACTTGGTATATTCATAATAATTAGTATATTAAAAGATAATTCTTTTGGGGAATTATCTTTTTTCTATTTATGCCACTTCAGCCTGTAGTCTTTCGTGGTAAATTAGAGCCAGAAGTCTCTAATTTAATATTTTTTTCTTTTTATTTTCTTTTAAAAGGCTATCTCTAAATATATTTATGTTTTCTAATATTCTATTTAATGATTCTTCATCTAATTTTATATTAATTATTTTTAGGGCTTCTTCTAATGATATGTCTGCCATTATTTCTTTATTTAATTTTTTTAGTTTTTCTAGAAAATTTGGATCTTTTTTGTATTCTATATAATTATAGAAAGAAATTATTCCTACTGAATAATATAAAGATAGGAAAATGACATTTTGATTTTTATTTTTTTCTTCATCAAATATTTCTAAAGCTTTATCATAATCTTTATCATTTTTATATAGTAGTGAATAGCTTTCTTTTGATATTTCTCCTAGAAGATAATATAAAAGTGTTATTTTTATTACATAATAGCTACAATTTATATAGTTATGAAGATTTTTATATTCTTCTGTATTAAACATCGTGGCTTCATCTTCATAACCTATTTGTTTTAAATAGTCGGTATATATTAGTTCTTCAGTAAATGCTATTAATTCTGTTAATATATCATTTACTTCACCTCTTTTTTCTGGAGGTTGATTTTTGTAATGGGATATTTCATGTACCCATATTATTGAATCAGTTAGCAAGTCATTATTATAAACATTTATTGTTTTGTGGAATGCTCTGTAAGTTATTATCTTTTCTTTAGTTTTTTGATCAATATAGAATTCTTCAGTTATAACAATATTATTGTTGCCCGAATATATTTCATTATGAGCGGCCTCGCTTGAAACACTTGTATTTAAAATATTTAATGTTCCATCTCTTTCTATATCATTCATCTCAAAATTTATTCCTATATTTTTGTAGAAATCATCTATTAGCTTTGATTTTGCAACATAATCTTTTCTTGTACTAGTTCTTAAATCTTGATTTTCTACATCGAGATATTGCATATTATTATATAAAAATGAAATTAGTGCATATATATTTTGCATATTATCAAATAGTATTTTGTTATCGTTATATGTAGCATCAAAGAAGCTTTTTAAAAATGTATTAGCTGATTCTTCAATAATTTTCTTTTCGTCCATATAAATCTCCTTAATGGATATTATAGCAGAATATTAAGAAAAAACAAGTTTATTTTGTTTCTATTTGATTATTAGTTGTGTATTCATAGTTTAAATGATTGTTTTTGGTTATTACTTGTTCTCCTAGATTCTTTTCTATATCATCTCTGGCTACTTTAGCGGAATGTCCACCCATTTTGGCTACTAATTTATTTTCTTCTAAACCTTGAGGTTTATGTTTTTCTGCTAGTCTTTTAGTTGTTTCTTCCGAGAGGTCTGCTAGGATTACTTCTAGGTTATCCATATTATCTCTTAATGATTCTTTTCTTAATCCTTTATATTCTTTGTATTCTGAGGCTGTCATTCCAGACCATTCTTTATATATTTCATTTGTTAGTATAGCATATTCCTTTCCTTCAGTTATACCATTTGCTTTCCATATATCCGTTAATTCTTTTCTATCTTGAATACTTTTTATTCTTTTAGCTATCCATTTTTCATCATAACCTTTAGTTCTATATGTGTTTATTGCTCTTTGAACTGTTAATGCCGGATCAAATATTTCATTGATTCTTTCTTTTCCTAAACCTGCTAACCACATCTTTATTGGTTCAGCATTTTTACTTGGAATGGATTCTATTATTCTAAACATACCTTCAATATCGACAACATCAGTCATACGATATTTGCCATCTTGAGCTTTCAATTTCAACTGGTGACATTTTGTCACCGTTTCATTTCCTACCTCTTTCAGTCTTTGCTTTAACTTATTCCAATATTTTCTTGGATTGTCACTATTTGTTAGTATTCTTACTATATCAACAACACTAATATAGTATTTTTCTTCTTCTTTACTCCAGATAGTCCTAATTGTTTCATTATTAAAGATTTTATTTATCAAATGCATTTTGCTTTCTTCCATATATTCTCCCTAAATATTATCAGTTTTTCTGTTTCCACCTAGATGTATCATACTATTATTTCTATGTCAATATATTTTTGTATATTTGTTCACTTATAAATTAAACTTTTTATTTTAAAGACCTTAGGCTTTAAAATACTTTTTTGAAGCCTTGGGCCTGTAAAAAACCTCATTAAACTTTAGGTTAATGAGGTATATATATTATAATACTTGTTTTAGATATTTACCTGTATAGGATGCATCATTTTTAGATACTTCTTCAGGAGTACCGGTAGTAACAACTGTTCCTCCTTTATTTCCTCCTTCTGGTCCTAAATCAATTATGTAATCCGCTACTTTGATAACATCTAGATTATGTTCAATTATTATTACTGTATCTCCATTATCTACTATTCTTTCTAGTATTACTAATAATTTTCTAATATCATCTTGATGAAGTCCAGTAGTAGGTTCATCTAAGATAAATACTGTTTTTCCAGTAGGTTTCTTTTGTAATTCTTTGGCTAGTTTTACTCTAGCGGCCTCTCCTCCTGATAGTGTTGGGGCACTTTGTCCTAAGCGGACATAGCCTAATCCTACATCGTGTAATACTTTTAGTTTATTTAACACTTTTGGGTGATTTTCAAAGAATTCCATGGCCTCATCTACTCTTAGATTTAATACATCATAGATATTTTTATCTTTATATTTTATTTCTAGTGTTTCCCTATTATATCTAGTTCCATTGCATACTTCACATGGTACATATACATCTGGTAAGAAATGCATTTCTATTTTTTTTACGCCATCTCCCCAGCAGGCTTCACATCTTCCTCCTTTGACATTAAAACTAAATCTACCTTTATCATAGCCTCTTATTTTAGCTTCTTTTGTCTCTTGGAAAATATCTCTTATGTCATCAAATACTGTAGTATAAGTTGCAGGATTAGATCTTGGTGTTCTTCCAATTGGAGCTTGTGATATTTGAACTACTTTATCAACATTGTCTAGTCCTTTTATCTCTTTATACTTTCCTGGTTTATCTTTAGAGCCATAAATATTTTGAGCTAGGGCTTTATATAATATTTCATTTATTAGAGTTGATTTACCACTTCCTGATACTCCTGTAATTAAAGTCATTGTTCCTAATGGTATTTTTACATTTATATTCTTTAGATTGTTTTCTTTTGCTCCTTTTATTTCTAGGTATTTTTTATTTCCTTTTCTTCTTTTAGTAGGAACTTCTATTCTTTCTATTCCTTTTAGATATTTTCCTGTTAGGCTATTTGGATTATCCATTACTTCTTTTGGTGTACCCGCTGCGATGAGGTAACCTCCTTGAGCTCCTGCTTTTGGTCCTATATCTATTAGGTAGTCTGCTTGCAGCATTGTATCAGTATCATGTTCTACAACTATTAATGAATTGCCTAAGTCACGCATTTCTAATAGGGAGTTTATTAATTTTTGGTTGTCTCTTTGATGCAAACCAATACTTGGTTCATCTAATACATAAAGTACTCCTGTTAATCTTGAGCCTATTTGTGTAGCTAGTCTTATTCTTTGACTTTCACCGCCTGATAGTGTTCCTGCTTCTCTTGATAGGGATAAATATCCTAAACCAACATTATTTAGGAAATTTAATCTTGATGTTATTTCTTTTACTACCGATATTGATATTTCTTCTTGTTCTTTAGTTAACTTTAGATTATTTATAAATTTTTTTAATTCATCTATTGACATAGTGGTTACTTCATAGATATTTTTATTATTTATAAGAACGTTTAATACTGATTCTTTTAGTCTTGAACCTTTACAAGTAGGACAAGTTAATTCAGTCATGTATCCTTCTATCCATTCTCTTATCCATGTACTTTTTGTTTCAATATATCTTCTTTCTAAGTTGGTTATTACGCCTTCATAGTAGCTAGTTGTTTTTCTGGTATTTCCATTTTTTGATTTATAATTAAATGTTAATGGATCTTTGGCACCATACAGTATTATATCTAATTCTTCTTTAGTTAAATCTTTTATTTTTTTATTTAAATCTATATTATAATATTTTGCTACGGTATCTATTTCAGTATACATAACACTTGATTCTTCATCTAAATTTATTGGTTTGATAGCTCCTTCTAATATTGATTTGTTTTTATCAGGAATAACTAGATCTACATCTATTTTGTATTTTACTCCTAATCCTTTACAATCAGGACAGGCTCCATAGGGAGCATTGAAAGAGAATATTCTTGGTTCTAATTCTTCTAGGGAATAGTTACAATGTGGACAAGCATAATCTTCTGATAAAATTATTGGTTCTCCTTCAATTACATCTATAATTACTTTTCCTTTTGATAAATTGGCAGATGTTTCTAATGAGGAATATAGTCTACTTCTTATTCCTTCTTTAATTACTAATCTATCTATTATTACTTCTATGTTATGTTTTTTATTTTTTTCTAATTCTACATTTTCAGATAAATCTTTTATTTCATTATCTACTTTTACTCTTACGTAACCTTCTTTTCTTAGTTTTTCAAATAAATCTTTAAAAGTTCCTTTTTCTCCTTTTACAATAGGAGATAAGATCATTACTTTGGTATTTTCTTCTAATGACAAAACTCTATTTGTCATTTCTTCTATTGATTGAGATGTTATTGGGATATGATGATTTGGACAATATGGAATACCAACTCTTGCAAATAATAGTCTTAAATAGTCATATATTTCTGTTACAGTGCCAACGGTACTACGAGGATTTTTATTAGTGGTTTTTTGATCTATTGATATACTTGGTGATAGACCTTCAATTACATCAACATCAGGTTTGGTACTATTTCCTAGAAATTGTCTTGCATATGCAGATAGGCTTTCTACGTATCTTCTTTGGCCTTCGGCATAAATAGTATCAAAAGCAAGTGATGATTTTCCACTTCCTGATACTCCTGTTAATACTACTAATTTATTTTTGGGTATTTCAACATTTATGTTTTTTAGGTTATTTTCTCTAGCACCTTTGATTATTATTTTATCCATAGTATACCTCCATTTGTTTTGTACTACTACTATATCACAAGAAGTGATAGTAAGTCAATGCTTTTTTACGTACATTTGTTTTTATCTTTAGATAAATAAAAAATGCTAATTTAGCACTTTAATTTAATTTTAATTCACCAGGAGATACTGTCTTTATTCCTTCTGCTGAAGCCCATGGGTTGTTTACTAGTTTTCTTACTGGACCTTTTGTTATTTCTTCATCTATATTAGATGTATTATCTATATTTGGATGGTTTATTTTATCTTCCTCTACTAATTTAATGGCATCCATTCTATATATACTAGCTTCTTTAGGAGTGGTATATTCTTCATTAGTAGGAGTCTTTATAGTGGTATCGTAGGATGGTTCTTTTATAATAGTTTCATTTGTTACTTCTTTATTTTCCTTAGGCATTATACTTTGGAGATATTCGTTTATTGCATATAATCCTTCTGAATTAATTATTGTTTGTATTAGTTTTAATTTTTCTTCTGCATGTAGTTTTCTATCTTCCATAATATGCCTCCTTGTGGATATATTATATATTATTTTTTGATAAAAGTAAATTGTTTTATTTTAGTATTTATTAATTTTACATTATTTATGACAAGTATTTCATGCTTTTTGCTTTTATATTTCTTATTTGATTATATATTGTACTCATACTCATATCTGTTATTGAGGATATTTCTTTAGTAGTAAAATTTTGTTCTTTTAGGGTAAATATTAGTTCTTCTTTCCATGTTAGTTTATTTATTATTTTAGTTCTTAATTCTTTATATATTATTTCTTTTATTATTATTTTTTCGGGGTTATATCTGTTATCTTCATACTCTTTTGATTCTTCTAAAGATATAGTCTTTAGTGCCATTTTAGTACTTATTTTTCTTATATAATTTAACATGGTATTATCTATAGACTTTAAGAGATAGGCCTTAAAGTTATTGTTTCCTTTATATGTTTTTAATACTTTATATATTGTTAGTTTTATTTCCTGAGTTGCTTCTTCTTTAGATATATTATTAGTCATACTATAGTATTTTATTCTTTTTTCAATTATTTTTTTGTTTTTATTATATATTTGCTCTACTAAAGTGGATGTATTTTCATCTTTATATTCATTCATAGTTTACCTCTTATATTGTTTATTTGTGCTAAGAAGATACCACAGGCTACTGAGGCATTTAGGCTATTTACTGTTCCAGTCATTGGTATTTTGGCTAGATAGTCGCAGTTTTTACTTACTAAATTACTTATTCCTTTACCTTCATTTCCTATTACTAGGGCTATTTTTGTTTTGTAATCAATAGTGGTATAGTCTTCTCCTTCCATATCTGTACCTACGATCCAATAGCCATAGTCTTTTAGTTTTTGAATAGCATTATTTATATTTGGTACCTTTATTATTTTCATTTTATCTATAGTTCCCACTGAGGTTTTTACTACAGTACTTGTTATATCTACTGATCTATCATTTGGTATTATTATGGCATCTACTCCAAAGGCTTCACTAGAACGTATTATGGCTCCTAAATTATGGGGATCTTCTAAGTGGTCTAATATTACGATAAGGGGATATTCTTTATTTATATTGGGTATTATTTCATTTATGGTATATGTTTTTATATCTTCTACATCTAGTATTATTCCTTGATGTAATCCTTTACATATTCTATCTAATTCGTGATTATCTAATATTTTTATTTTTATATTTCTTTTTTTTATTAAGTCTAATATTTCTTTGTCTTTAAATTTGCTACTTAGATATATTTTATTTATTTTATCTTTTGTTTGTAGTTTTTCTATTGCTACATTTTTTCCATATATTAACATTATTTCACCTCTATTAATGATAGTATTTCTTTTAATCTTTCTTTATTATTTATGTATAAGTCTCCTAATAAGGCTTCAAAGCCTGTTGATAATTTATAGGTTATGATATCTGTGTTTTTAGGATGGTTATTATTTTTATAATTTCTACCTCTTTTTATAATATATTGTTCTTCTTCGGTTAAATAGTTGTTTGCTATTAAATAATTTAATGCTTTTACTTCTCCTTTAGCAGATACATATTCTATAATTAGTTTTTGTAATTTATTTGAATCGTTTATTCCTTCTTTAATTAGTCTCTCTCTAATATATAAGGAATAAACTGCATCTCCTAGAAGGGCAAGAACTTGAATATTTATTGTTTTTGTGTTCATATGATTACCTCAATTCTTTCTAGTTATTATATATTATTTGATAGTTAAAGTCAATAAATATGGCAAAGAAAAAACAGCATGGCTGCTTTATTTGTTATAGTTTTGTTCAAATTGACCAAACATACTTGGACCCATAGATGCAGTAGGATTGTTTGGCATATTTAGTCCATTTGTGGGATTTGAAATGTTTTCGGTTTGTGTAGTAAAGAATGGTTCACTAGGTGCAGGAGTATTAAAGTTTTGTGGATTATTTGGCATACTATTAAAGCTATCTGTAGTAGACATTAATTTATTTTGTTCTGGTTCCCATAGGTTGCCACTGAAATTTATTGGGTTATTGTTAACATTATTATTTTGAGCTGGTGTTTCAACAGTTGGAATAGAAAAACTTGGTGTTTCTATAGCACTAAATGTATTTACTGGTATAGTACTCATTGGTGTAACTTCTGGAGCTTGTGGCTGCTTTTCAAATGTGCTTGGTGGATCTAAGGAAATTGTATTTTCAATATTTGGAATGGGTGCTTCTGTTAAGGGTTGCGATGGAGCCGAAGGTGCTAAACTGTTATATTTACTTTCAAATTCTAAACTTAATTCTTTTAGAGTTTCATAACTTGGGTTTTCTGTTAAACGAAAAGCTATTGTATCTAATTCTTCTTTGGTAAAATACTTCATATATATACCCCTTTCTATTATAAATAAATTATAATATACTTTTAATAAAAAGTAAATATATTTTGCTTTAATTTATTTTAAATTAGATTATCTCTTACATATATATTTATATTATAATTTGTATATACATTTACTTTTACTGCTTTAGTTAGTTTGATAAAACATAAGTCTTCTAGTACTATGTCTTTGTTCTCTTTTAAATTTAATTCTTTTTTAAGGGTATTTTTTAGGGTATTATTAGTAAGACGAGTTTTTACTATATTTATATTGTTTGCTATGTATATTGTTATATTGTTATCTCCTAGAAAATCTAATCTTATTTTATTATCTATTATTAGTGAATTATTTCCTTTTAATTGGTAACTTCTTGGTTTTATTTCTTTTTTTGGAGTTATTTTTTTTATTTCATTTAGGGATAGATTATTTAATATTGAACCTTTACTTATTAGTCCTGGTGTATCCACGATTATCAAATCGTTTATTTTTATTTCTATTTTATTTAGTGTTGTTGATGGGTAAATGCTTGTTGTTACTTCAGTATTGTTAGTGGTATAGTTTTTTATTATTTTATTTATTAGTGTTGATTTACCTGCATTTGTTATTCCTACAAAATAAACTTCTTTTTTATTGTTATATTGTTTTATTTTGCTTATTAGATTATCTAGATTATAGTTTTTTACTGAACTTATTACTTCGATAGCTTTATAATTTTTAGTTATATTAGATACATAATTTATTAATTTATAATCTTTTACTGATTTTGGTAATAGGTCTTTTTTTGTTAAAACGATTATGGTATTATTAAAATTTTCTATATAATCTAAATTTAGGTTTAATACCGAAGTTAAGTAGACCACTAGGGAATCTTTGGGTATACTAGATAATATTTCTTGGTATTGTTTATTGCTTAGACTTACTTCTTTATATTCACCATAATATTTTAATTTAAAGCATCTTTCACATATTTCTTTGTTTATATCTTTTACATAGCCTTCAATAGTTTCATCTTGGGTTTGAAGGGTAATTCCACATCCTATACATTTTTTAGTCATAATATCTTCCTATCTTAAATATTCCTTTTTTAGTCATTTTATTTATTTGTCTTTTTTCTATAAAACGATATATTTTGGTTAATGGCATATCAATATTTGACATAGGATTTACTAGGATTGTCGTTATTCCTACTCTATTTCCTCCTAAAATGTCAGTTACTAATTGGTCCCCTATTATGGCTACTTCTGATATATTATAATTATAGTTTTTTAATACTTTTAAGAATTTTGTTTTTCTCGGTTTTTTGGCGTTATAGCAGCAATCTACTTTTAGTTCTTTTTTGAATTTTTCTAGTCTTGATTTTGGTGAATTTGAAAATATTATTATTTTAAATTCTTTTTCTTTTAGCGTGTCAAATAATTTATGTAATTTTTTAGTTGGAGTTTTATCTATATATGGTACACATGTATTATCTAAATC
>CAVCHK010000003.1:0-4080 GCA_963601985.1 Paludibacteraceae bacterium | reverse complement strand
TATAAATAACATGCATTCAGTAGCGGTAGAATACTTTAAAGGAATAGATTTACCACTAAATAAGGGAGAAAGTAAAAAAATAACTTTAGAAGAAATGATTGAGCAAGATTTAATAATATCATTAAATAAAGACTCATCAAACACTTGTGATACCAAAAACAGTTATTCAAAAATAACAAGAGAAAAAAGCAAATACAAGCTAGAAACAATATTAAAATGTGGCAAAGAAAAAGATACCATTACTAAAGATTTCTCACTAAAAGACTGTAAGAATTGCAATGCTTCTAATAATAATAAAGAAGAAGAAAAAGAAGATACAAATAAAGATGAAAATAAAGATACTACTCAGAATGAAACATCAAATACCACTACTAAAACAACATATTATGAATATGTAAAAGAAAGTACTGCATACTCAAATTGGGCAAGAGGTACTCAAACAGGAACTAATATAGAAAACAAATACGAGTACTACGGTATAGCAACAGACACATATTATACCCTAGGCTACATTAAAGAAAGCCAAATAGGAAAAACCATTAACTATACCATAAAATTAAATGAAGTACCAAATAACAATTACTATTTTACAACTATTGAAGATTCATCATATTTCACATCAAATGATGAAAATAAATATATAAATTCAAAAGTATCATTAGTAAAAGGAAATAATGAAAAAAATAATAATATTTCTAAATACTCATTAGGAGAATCAAACTTTACATATAAGTTATCACCATACTATAGAAAAGGTACATTTTATGTAGATATAACTATAGAAGTAAATAATACAGATGGTGTATCATCATACAAAGATAGCAAATTAAAAACTAATATATATTACTTACCAATCAAATTAGATGTAAAATTCTCCTCAAACATTATATCTGAAGAAAAACCACAAGGAGAATATGAAACAATATCATATTATAGATATGTAACAGTAACAAAAGATACAAAGTGGTCTACTGAACCATCACTAGAAGGATATACAAAGACTGGAAATACAAAATATGAATAAAAGATTGCTAAAAACTAGCAATCTTTTTAACTATTAATATTTTAAAATTTTATCTACAATACCATATTCCAAAGCCTCATCACTATCCATAAAATAATCCCTTTCAGTATCCCTATTAATCATATCAATATCTTTACCAGTAGTATCAGAAAGAATCTTATTAAGCTTCTTTTTTAATTTCAAAATCCTTTCAGCGGCTATTTTAATTTCAGTAGCTTGCCCCTGTACACCACCCAAAGGCTGATGAATCATAACCTCAGCATTAGGCAGAATATACCTTTTTTTACTCTTACCAGTTGAAAGAAGAAAAGCAGCCATTGAAGCAGCCATACCAACACAAATTGTTGATACATCACTTTTAATAAAGTTCATAGTATCATATATAGCCATTCCTGCCGTAATACTACCACCAGGAGAATTAATATATAAACTAATATCATTATGATTAAGACTATCCAAATATAAAAGTTGTGCTACAACTATATTTGCAGTATTATCCGTAATTTCCCCATTAAGAATAATTATCCTATCCTTAAGTAATCTAGAATAAATATCATAAGCCCTCTCTCCCATTTCATTTTTTTCAATAACAGTTGGAACTAAATTCATTATCATCACCTACAAATAGTATAATATATTAAAGATAAATCATACCAAAAAAAGAATGACAAAATACTAAATATTATGATATAATTAACTATATAAGAATAAGGAGGCCACTATGGAAAATATAATATTAACTTTAGATAATGGTAAAAAGAAAGAATTCGTAAAAGGAATAAAACTAAAAGAAATAATAAACGTTCTAAAAGAAGAATACCCAAGTGATATTATAATGGCTAAATATAACAATAATATAATAAACTACGAAGATACACTTACAAAAAATGGAACCCTATCATTATATGATATAAATACCAAACAAGGAAATAAAGTATATGAAAGAGGACTATTATATCTATTTGAAGTAGTAGCTCTAGAAGTCTTAGGAAAAGATACTAAAATAATAGTAAAATACTCTCTTGATAAAGGAATATTTTGTAAAATAGAAAAAGAAGTAACTGAAGAAGATATAATAAATATAAAGAAACTAATGAAAGAAAAAATAAAACAAACTCTTCCATTTACGAAGATAGAAACAAGAAGAGAAGAAGCCATAGAATACTTTAAAAGTATCCAAAGAGAAGATAAAGTAAGGACCCTATTCTATAGTACATCAAAGTTTATTTCACTATATAAACTAGAAGACACATATAACTATATAATAGGAGACTTGCCGTTCGATACATCAGTACTCAAATATTTTGACTTATCCCTAATAAAAAATAAAGGAATAGTAGTAAGATTCCCCTCAATATATGATAATTCTAAAATACTAAAATATACCCATCATAATAACTACTTCAATAGCCTTGAAGAATATTCCGAATGGGGAAATAAACTAAATATAAACAATATAGGAGAATTAAACGACTATATTACCACTAATAGCGGTGACTTAATACAATTATCAGAGATAATGCAAGACTATAAATTACTAAATATAGCAGAAGAAATAGTATTAAATAAAGATGACTATAAAATAATACTACTATCAGGTCCATCAAGTTCAGGAAAAACAACAACTTCAAAGAAATTATCATTATATTTAAAAAGTCTAGGATTAAACCCAACTCATCTATCTATGGATGACTACTTTCTAGAAAGAGAAGAAACCCCATTAGGACCAAATGGAAAACCAGACTTTGAATCCCTAAAAGCCATAGATATCAAATTATTTGATAGTCAAATAAGTAAACTACTAAAAGAATCAAAAGTAACAATACCAACATTTAACTTCATAACAGGAAAGAAAGAATACAAAAAAACAATACAAATGCAAAAAAACGATATCTTAATAATTGAAGGATTACATGCATTAAATGACGATATATTAAAAAACATACCAAAGAAAAATAAATTCAAAATATACATAAGTCCCCTAACATACTTAAATATAGATAATGATAACAGAATAAGTATGACAGACTTAAGATTACTAAGAAGGATAGTAAGAGATAATAGAACTAGAGGGTATTCAACATCAGTAACACTAAACAACTGGTCTGATGTAAGAGAAGGAGAAGAAAAATATGTCTTTCCATTCCAAGATAATGCCAGTGTAATGTTTAATACATCACTAGCATACGAATTAGCGGTTCTAAAAACCTATGCCGAACCACTATTATACACAGTAAAATCAGATGATCCAGAATACCAAACAGCAAAAAGATTATTAGAACTATTAAACTGTGTTTTACCACTTCCAAGCACAACAGTTCCCCAAATATCAATTATAAGAGAATTCATAGGAGGAAGTTATTTCAATTAACAGTATATAATACAAATAAAAACATATATATTAATATGAATAAATATAAACTATTAATAATAATATGTTTTTAAATTTTAATCTCATCTCTTTAATATTAGAAAAAATCATCATCATAGTTCCAAGATACCCAAGTCATTTGCTTCTCAAAGTAAGCTATATAACAAATAATAATCTATGAAATGCAAATATGCTTCAAAAAGTATCTTTGTACGTACAATATAAAGATAGATAGATGAAATCAAAATATAGAGTATCATAAGTAATTCAATTATGACTATAAATAACTTAAAACAAATAAGTACCATAACAAACGAGATAAAAAAAATTATCAATCTAACTCAGACATAAAGTTAAAATTATCAAAAGATAATATATAATTAGTATCTCAAAAAGAAAAAGTTAGAAAAAAAGAGTAAATTAATTTAAAATATAAAAATTACTAATTTAGTTACAATATCTAATTTTTCTTCTCGTTTTATGCCACGACAAAAAGACCATTTTCAGGCCAAAAAAATTTTTGCAAAAAATAGTGATTTCAAAGAACTTTTGTGCTATAATAATATTGTAAATCTTAATTGAAAGTTGAGATCAACTTCATCAAGATTTAGTGTGTTTGAAGTAAGCATCGTTAATATGTGGGAGCTTACTTCTTTTTTTGTCTTAATTTTCATTTCTCTTAGCA
>CAVCHK010000002.1:0-8768 GCA_963601985.1 Paludibacteraceae bacterium | reverse complement strand
TATTATAATAATTATATCAAAAAAACATTGCGAAGAAAAGTTTTAAAAAGTTTACTCTTTTTTGCTGTAAAAATATATAAAATTTGACATTTTAAAGAAAAATGTCTTTTTATATGGTATAATATTAATGATATTTAGGAGGTAGTTAATATGATTAAAGGTAGACCATTTGTAAAGTGGGCCGGTGGTAAAAGACAAATAATGAATAAACTTATGGAATATGTTCCGGATGAGTTTGATACTTATTATGAACCTTTTGTTGGTGGTGGTGCATTATTATTTGAGTTATCTCCTAAAAAGGCAGTAATTAATGATTCTAATTATGAACTTATGAATGTATATAATTGTATTAAAGATGAGAAAAAGTTTGAGGCTATGTGTAGGGAACTAAATCGTCATGAAATGTATCATTCTGAGGATTATTATTATGAAATTAGAAATATAGATAGGAATAAGAAAAAGTTTAATAAAATTGCTGATTATAGAAGAGCCGCTAGAACTATTTATTTAAATAAAGCTTGTTTTAATGGATTATATAGAGTTAATAGTAAGGGAGAATTTAATGTTCCTTTTGGTAAAAAAACTAAAGTTAATACTTATGAAGGTCAGAACTTGGGTATAATTTGTGGTTTTTTAAATTATAATGATATTAAGATTTTATCTACTGATTTTGAAGATGCTGTAAGTACTGCTAAAAAAGGTGATTTTATATATTTTGATCCACCATATGATTCTGATACTTCTACTTTTAATAGTTATACAGAGGATGGTTTTGGAAAAGAAGAGCAGAAGAGACTAGCAAAGGTATTTAAAGAATTATCTGATAGGGGATGTTTTGTAATGCTTTCTAATCATAATACTAAGCTTATTAATGAACTTTATAGTGATTTCAATATTCATGTTATAGAGGCTAAGAGAAATATTAATGCTGATGGTAAGAAAAGGGGTAAAGTAGAAGAGGTTATAATTACAAACTATGAGAATAAGAGAGGTTTTGATAACTTAATATAATATGTGTACAAGGATGTGATACTTATGAAAAAGTTTGATTATTATTATGATAAATGTGATTTTAAACTTATACATGGTGATTCTTTGGAAGTGCTTAAAAGTATTAAACAAAAGAGCATTGATATGATTTTTGCAGATCCTCCTTATTTTCTATCTGATAATGGTATAACCTGCAGTGGAGGTAAAATGGTGAGTGTCAATAAAGGAGAATGGGATAAGACTATTGATTTTAAAGAAAAACATAAATTTAATAAAAAATGGATTAGATTATGTAAAAGGGTGTTAAAGGATAATGGTACTATATGGATAAGTGGTACTATGCATAATATTTATTCAATAGGTATGGCGCTTGAAGAAAATGGGTTTAAGATAGTAAATAATATTACTTGGAGAAAATTAAATCCACCTCCTAATATAAGCTGTCGTGCATTTGTGCATTCTACTGAGACTATTTTATGGGCAAAAAAAGATATAAAGAATATTAAATATAAGTTTAATTATGATATTATGAAAAAATTAAATAATAATAAGCAAATGAAAGATGTGTGGGAAACATCACTTACTAAGCCTAGTGAGAAGAAATGTGGGAAACATCCTACGCAGAAACCAATAGAATTACTTGAAAAAGTCATTATGGCATCAACAGATGAAGGTTATTTAATTTTAGATCCTTTTAATGGTAGTGGTACAACTGGAATAGTTGCAAATAGATTAAATAGAAAATATATTGGTATAGAAAAAGAAAAAGAGTATTTAGACTTGACTATTAGAAGATTGGAGAATGATAAATAATGAATAGAGATTTTAATGAGTGGTTTAGTCATTTTAAATCAAGCATATCAAATTATGCTTATTATGTTGATTTCGATAAAATATATAAAAATGTTGATAAGGTAAAAGTGGAATTAAATATTTTAAATTCTTTGATTGGTAGCGAAAAAATTGAGGATGATTTTCAAAATATAATAATAAGATATCCCGAAACATTAGAATGTATTCCTTTGTTACTTGCGGTTCGTTCTAGTGAAATTTTTGTAAAAGATGAGATAAATGAGTATTTATTTAATTTTAAAAAGTTAGTGTATTCGGTTGATGATTATATTAGATTTATGAGAGAAAGTGGTCTTTTTGATTTACTTCAAAATCATATTATAAATAATTTGTATGATTATGTTTTAGGAATAGAGGTTGGTTTGGATTCAAATGGTAGAAAAAATCGTGGTGGACATTTAATGGAAAATTTGGTAGAAGATTATATTATAAAGGCTGGGTATAAAAAGAATGAGACATATTTTAAGGAAATGTATTTGAAGGATATAGAAAAAAAGTGGAATTTGGATTTAAGTGCTATGTCAGGAAATAACGTATCCGCTAAAAGATTTGATTTTGTTATAAAGAAAGAAAATATGGTATATGTTATAGAAACAAATTTTTATACAAGCAGTGGTTCTAAACTTAATGAAACTGCTAGAAGTTATAAAATGCTAGCGGAAGAGGCTAAAAAAGTTACATGTGTAACATTTATTTGGTTTACTGATGGAACTGGTTGGAATAATGCTAAATATAATCTTGAAGAGGCTTTTAATGTACTTGAAACAATATATAATATAGAAGATTTGGAGAATGGAGTTTTGGAAAGACTATAGGTAATTATTTGACATAATATGGGTGTATAAAGAGGAAATGGTGTATTTCTTCTTTTATTTTATTTGTTTTTATGTTAGAATTAGATTGTGAGGTGTTATGATGCTTGATATTACTAAATATGATAGTTTTATTAGTTTGTATGGTGGTTCAGAAGTAAAGAAGACATATTATATTGATGGTAAGAAATATATGGTTAAGTTTCCTGATCCGATTAGGGAAGCTAAAAGTAATGTATCATATGTTAATAATCAATATTCTGAGTATATTGGCTGTAAGATTTTTGAAATGTTTGGTATAGATGTTCAAAAGGTTTGTTTGGCAATATGCAATATTAATAATAAAAAGAAAATTGCTGTTATGTGTGAAGATTTTTTATGTGATGATGAGAATTTAATTGAGTTTAAAAATTTATCGTATTCACTTAACTTAGAGAAAAAGTATACTAATGAACTTAGTGATATTTTTGAAATGATTAATAGCTTAGATAATTTAGATGAAAAGGAAATGTTTGAAGATAAATTTTGGAGGATATTTGTTGTTGATACTTTAATTGGTAATGTAGATAGGCATTTAGGTAATTGGGCACTTATATCTAAAAATAATAGATATCGTCTTAGCCCAGTATATGATTGTGGTTCTTCTTTACATCCTTTACTTAGTGAAGAGGAAGTTATGAATATTATAAATAGTAATGAACTTAAGAATGTTGCTATTAATTTAAGGACAGCGTATAAAATGGGTGGTAAAACACTTAATTATTTGGATGTATATAAACTTATGCCAGATAAACTTATGAATGCTTTAATTTCTGTTTATGATTTAATTGATATGAATAAAATTAAAGATGTTATATATAATGTTGATACTTTAAGTGATATTATGAAGGATTTTTATTATAAAACTATTTTACTTAGGAAAAGTGAAATTATAGATAAGTATTATAAAAAAATAAATAATTATTTGACATAATATGGGTATATAAAGAGGAAATGGTGTATTTCTTCTTTTATTTTATTTGTTTTTATGGTAGAATTAGATTATAAGGTAGGTTATAGATATGAAACTTAATGAAAAAAGAATTATTAATGATATTAGATTATTAGCTCTTGATATGATTAATACTGCTGGTAGTGGACATCCTGGTATTGCTCTTGATTTTGCTCCAACTATGTATACACTTTTGGCATATCATTTAAAATTTGATATGGAGAGAAAGGATTGGTGTAATAGGGATAGGCTTGTTATGTCATGTGGACATGGGTCAGCACTTCTTTATGCTAGTTTGTTTTATATGCTTGATGAGTATAGTATAGAGGATCTTAAGTCTTTTAGAAAGATTGCATCTTCTACTCCAGGGCATCCTGAGTATGATTTATCACATCGTATTGAAATGACTACTGGTATGTTGGGAGTGGGATTTGCTACTTCGGTTGGTATGGCTATAGGAGAGAAATACTTAGAAGCTACTTTTAATCGTAAGAAAAATACTGTATTTGATTATAATATATATTGTATATGTTCTGATGGGGATTTGATGGAAGGGGTATCTTACGAGGCTGCTTCGATGGCAGGTAATCTTTCTCTTGATAATCTTATTGTTTTATATGACTCAAATAATATTACAGCAGATGGGGATATTTCTAAGTGTTTTGATGATAATATTACTGATAGGTTTACTAGTATGAATTGGAATGTTATTAAGGTTCGTAATTCAGAGTCTGTTAGTGAGATTACTTCTGCTATTGAGAAGGCTAAGAAGAGTAATAAACCTTCTATTATTGTGATTGAGTCGGTAATTGGTAAGTATTCTAAGTATGAGGGTACTAATCGTATTCATTCGGATTTGGATAAGAGTGATTTAGAGAATATTAGAATGTCTTTAAAGGGAACTAGTCCTTTTACTTATAGTGAAAGTGATAGAAATGGTATTTTGGAATTTATTAAGGATGGTACTAGTGATTATTATAGGGATTGGTATTCGGAGTATGAGATGTATTTGGCTAATGCTACTGATAGTGAGAGGGATAAGATTAATTTGATTATTGAAAATGAGGGTATTTCTTTGGATATTGATGCAGTAGTGGATGCTAGTAAGATATTTGAGGATAAACCTATGAGGGATATTAATTATCAGATTATGAATGTTATTGGTACTTTTATTCCTAATTTTATGGGTGGTAGTGCTGATTTGTTCTCTTCTACTAAAACTTATTTAAAGGGTAAGAGAGAGTTTAGTTGTGATGATTATGGCGGTAGAAATATTAACTTTGGCGCGAGAGAAGGTCTTATGGGGGCTGTTATGAATGGTCTTAGTCTTACTAATATTAGAAGTTATGGTAGTACTTTTCTTTCTTTTGCGGATTATATGAAGCCTGAGATTAGAATGAGTGCTATGATGGATTTACCTGTTACTTATATTTTTACTCATGATAGTGTTAGGGTTGGTCCTGATGGAATTACACATCAGCCGGTAGAACAGATTGGTATGCTACGTAGTATTCCTAATTTCTCGGTATATCGTCCTTGTGATTATAAGGAACTTATTGGTTCATGGACAAATATTTTAAGAGAGGGTAAGCCTTGTGCTTTGCTGCTTCCTAGGGGACACTTGGAAACGATGAAACATACTAATTCGGAAAAGGTAAGTAGGGGAGCTTATATTATTAGTGAAGTTAAGACTAGACTTGATATTATTATTATTGCTACTGGTAGTGAAGTTAGTTTGGCTATGAAGATTAAGGAAGAGCTTCTTAAGAATTATATTGAGGCTAGAGTAGTTACAATGCCTAATCTTAATTTGTTTTTAAAACAGGATAAGGATTATCAAGAGCAGGTATTTCCTACTGGTTATAGAAGAATGGTAATTGAACTTTCTAATGATGCTAATTGGTATCGCTTTATATCTAGTGATGAGGATTTTGTTGGTATTAATTCTTTTGGCAGAAGTGGTAGTGAAGATGAGATTTTATCTTTCTTTGAACTTGATATTCAGGATTTAGTTATTAAGATTAAGAATAATTTATAATTCGACATTTTATTTAGATATAGTATGTTACATTAATATTGGTGATATTAATGAGAACATACTATATTTTTAATGTTAATAGGTATTTTTCTTATATGTATAAGAAGACTCCTTTTAAGATGTATAAGATATTTGAAGAGATATATAATACAAGAAGTTATGATACTAATAGAACTTATCATGCTTTAGAAGATGTAGCGGATCCTTTTGATAAAATTATGCTTAGTGAATATATTTATTATGAATATAAGTATAAATATAAATATGGTTATAAGAGAAGTGATAACGTTCATACTTTGGATAGTTGTGAAAAGAGTCTTCTTAGAATTAATAATTATAATATTAAACTTAAGAGTGAGAATAATTATAGTACTTTTTTTAAATATCTTAATAGATATAATAGTAATCTTTTTGTATGTGATTTTGAGAATAAGGATTATTTTTGGCTTAGTATATTGGAAGAGGGTTCTTTACAAAAGGATAAAGCTGTAGTAAAATAGTTTTAAGGAGGAGATAGATAATGATTTGGGATATATTATATGTAGTAATTGGTTTAATAGTTGGATTTATTATAGGATTTTTTGTGGCTAGACGTGTTATGAAAAATGAACTTAAGAAGAATCCTCCTATTAATGAGCAGATGATTAAGACAATGATGAGTCAAATGGGAAGAACTCCTAGTCAAAAACAAGTTAATCAAATGATGAAACAAATGAATAAGATGATGTAATGTCGTCTTTTTTTGATACTTTTTAGCTTAATATGTCGAAGATATTTACTTTGATATAATAGTATATTATAATGTTTTTGTAGTAAGATCTGGTAGTAAGAAAGGAATATGTTATGAATAGTACTAAAACTGTTTTTCTAGATGTTATTAATGCTAGAAGGATACTTAAATTTTGTCCTTATTATGATGATATTATTAATTATGATATTAAGTATGATGATGAGTTTTCTTTTGATTTGATTGATTGGTATAAGGATTTGATTTTCTCTTCTAATGGTAATAATGATAATGAGATGAATATTGTTAGACTTATTGATAAGAGTATGTATTTATATATTAATAGTTATGAATATAGAAATGGTTTAAAGAGAATTGTTAATATTAGGGATATTGATCTTAATAGTGATAAGAGAATTAAAAGACTTATTAAGAAAATTATTAATTATACTAATAAATATGAAACTATGGTGATTCTTAATGTTAAAACTGATAGATGGATATAAAAAAATAGTGCTTTTGGGCACTATTTTGTCGTTATTTGAATAGTTTAAATATTTTGCTTTTGATACTTGTGTATACTTTATTTAGTTTTGTTCCTAAATCTGATTTTGTTTTATCGTTTAGGTGATCAAAGCCTTCTTCCATATGAGAGTCAAAGTATTCTTCTCCTTTTTGGGCATGTTCTTCTAGGTAGTCTTTTCCTTCTTCCATGTGAGAGTCAAAGTATTCTTCTCCTTTTTGGGCATGTTCTTCTAGGTAGCTTAGTCCTTCTTTGAGGTAATCTTTAGCTGTTTTGTCTTCTGATAATGTTGTTGTAAATAAACTCATTAATGCTATTAAATTCATATTTTTTCCTCCTTTGTACATTAAGTACTTTTTTATTATAGCAAAGTTATATGGTTAGTTCAATGGTTTTGATATGTTATTTTGAATATTACGTTTTATTTTACATTTTTGTTTAGTTAATTTATATATATTATGGTATAATTGTTTTAAGATTTATTATGCTTAGAGGTGATTAATATGTATGTATCTGTTCTTACTCAGATTGGTTCTAAGAAGGTAGATAAAAGTTTTTCTTATCATGTTCCTAAGGGACTAGAGGATAATATTAAGGTTGGTGTTAGAGTTAGAGTGCCTTTTGGTAATATGATACTTGATGGTTTTATAGTGGATATTTCTTCTAGTTGTGATTATGATAATAGTAGGATTAAGGATATAATTAATGTTATTGATGATGAGCCTGTTCTTAATAAGGAAATGCTTCTTCTTGGTAGGTATATGAGTGATGAGATGATTACTTCTTTGTCTTCTTGTTATCAGGTAATGCTTCCTAAGGCATTAAAAGCGGAAGTTAAGAGTAATATTAAGATTAAATATGATAGGTATTTACATAGAATTAAGAGTATAGAAGAGATTGATAGTTATATTAATAATTGCAGATATGATAGTCAAATTAATTTACTTTGTAAGTTAAAAGAGGGGGATATTTTAATTACTAAGATGTCTAGTAGTATTAATACTGTTATTAAGAAGGGGTTTGCTAGTATTGTATATGAGGAATGTAAGAGATATAAGTATGAGGGTCTTAGTAATTATAGAAGGGTTAATTTAACTGATAAGCAAAGGTTAGTTAGTTCTACTATTATTTCTTCTTTTGGTAAGAGTGATACTTTCTTGTTATATGGTGTTACTGGTAGTGGTAAGACGGAAGTATATATGGATGTTATTGAAAAGGCTATAAAGAGTGGTAAGAGTGCGATAATGTTAGTTCCTGAGATTGGTCTTACTCCACAGATTGTTGGTAAGTTTATATCTAGGTTTGGTAATGTTATATCGGTTTTGCATTCGGGTCTTTCGGATAGTGAGAGGTATGATGAGTATCGTAAGATTATTAATTTAGAGAGTAAGATTGTTATTGGTACTAGGAGTGCTATATTTGTTCCTTTTAGTGATATTGGAGTTATTATTATTGATGAGGAGCATACTTCTTCTTATAAGCAGGATAATAATCCTAGATATTCCGCTATTAAGGTGGCAGAGTGGAGAAGTAAGTATCATAATTGTCCTTTGGTACTTGGTAGTGCTACTCCTAGACTTGAGAGTTTTGCTAGGGCTTATAAGGGTGTGTATAAACTTCTTACTTTGACTGAAAGGGCTGGGGGAAGTGTGCTTCCTCTTGTTAATATTGTTAATATGAAAGATGAGGTTAAAAGGGGTAATTTTGTTTTATCTGATGTTCTTAAGAAGAAGATTTATGAGGTTTTAAATAGGGGAGAACAGGTTATTATTCTTCTTAATAGAAGGGGTTATTCTAGTACTATTAGTTGTAGGGATTGTGGATATGTATATAAG
>CAVCHK010000001.1:0-3256 GCA_963601985.1 Paludibacteraceae bacterium | reverse complement strand
ATACAGTAGCTTTACTAATAGAAAGAATATTTAAAAGAAAGGATGATAAAAATGAGTAAAAAAGGATTAGGAAAAATAGCCATAGGAGCATCACTAGGAGCAGGATTAGCCCTATTATTTGCCCCTAAGAAAGGATCAGATTTAAGAGGAGATATCAAAAAGAAAATAGATGCCATCATTAAAGATGTTGATCAAATGAAAGTAGAGGATATCAAAAAAGAATTCAAGGATAAAGTAGAAGAAATAACAAATGAACTTGAAGACTTAAATAAAGAGAAAGTATTAAAAGCCGCTAAGAAAAAAGGCAATGAATTAGAAGATAAAGCCGAAGACTTAATAAAATTAGCCAAAGCCAAAGGAACTCCAGTTCTTGAAGGTATGGCAAATGACTTAAAAGAAAAAGTGATCTCTGTAGCTCAAGAAGTAATAAATAAATTAGAAGAAAAATAATCACCATTGATTATTTTTCTTAATAGAAAGGAATTAAATATGAAAGTACTATTAACAGGAGCATCTTCAGGAATGGGAAGAGATATGGCAAAATACCTATCAAGCTTTAACTATAAACTAATCTTAGTATCCAAAGATAAAAAGAATTTAGATAAAATATTTAAAGATGATAAAAATGTAATAGCAACATATGGCTATGACTTAACCAAAGAAGAAGAATGCATAAATCTATATAAAAAAGTAAAAGAAGAAAATATCGATATATTAATAAATAATGCTGGATTTGGTGATGCAGGGAAATTCTTTGAAACAAATCTAAATAAAGAAATAGATATGATAAATCTAAATATCAAAGCATATCATATACTAACAAAGTTATTTCTCAAAGATTTCGTAAAAAAAGACCATGGTAGAATATTAAATGTAGCCTCTATGGCAGGACTAATGCCAGGACCATATATGGCAACATATTATGCCACTAAAAACTATGTAGTAAGCCTATCACTAGCCATATATGAAGAACTAAAAAAAGATAATTCCAATGTTAAAATATCAGTATTCTGTCCAGGACCAGTAGATACCAATTTTAATAATGTAGCAGATGTAAAATTTAACATCTCATCACTAACAAGTGATTATGCCAGCAAAATAGCTATAGATGGTATGTTCAAAAATAAACTAATAATAGTTCCACCAAATATGAAACTAAATCGTATTTTACTAAAAATATTACCAGTAAAACTAATACTAGATATAAACTCTCAAATACAAGAAAGAAAAACCAAAGAAGAAAATTAAACAAAATTTTCTTCTTTTCCTTTCATATAAGTAACAATACTTTATTTTTAAAATAATTTATAGTATAATGATTAAGAGGTGAAATATGAAAAAAATAGTTGTTTTAGGAGGAGGAACAGGTCTATCAGTACTACTAAGAGGCTTAAAACAATTTCCTTTAGATATAACTGCTATCGTATCTGTAGCAGATGACGGATCATCAAGTGGAAAACTACGTGAAGAATTTGATATATTTGCCGTAGGAGATATAAGAAATGTATTAGTTTCATTATCAGAAGTAGAACCATTAATAGAACAGTTATTACAATATAGATTTACTACTGATAGTAATCTAAATAACCATCCAGTAGGCAACCTCTTATTAGCGGCTCTATATAACATAACAGGTAACTTAACAGAATCACTAACATCTCTTTCAAAAATATTCAATATAAAAGGTAGAATATTACCATTTACTGAAGATAATCCAATATTAATAGCCCATACTAAAGAAGGTAATATAATTGAAGGTGAAAGCAAAATAACCAAAGCAGGACAAGAAATAGATTATATAGAATATAAGCACAAAGTATCACCAACCAAAGAAGTATTAAATGCCCTAAAAGAAGCAGACTTAATAATATTAGGAATAGGTAGTTTATATACAAGTATAATACCAAACCTATTATCAGAAGAAGTACAAGAAGTATTAAAAACATCCAAAGCCAAAAAAATGTATGTATGCAATATAATGAGTGAACATGGCGAAACAGATAATTATAAAGTATCAGATTGCATAAACAAAATAAATTCCTATGTAATAGATAATTTTATAAATACTGTATTAGTAAATAACGAAGTAGTACCAGATAACATCAAAAAAAGATATACAAAAGAAAAATCCTCTCCTATTGAAATAGATTACGAAAAATTAAAAGAAATAAATATAGAAGTACTAGAAGATAACCTATTAGAAATAGACGAAGATAAAGTAAGACACAACCCATATCGTACTGCCTTAGCTATATTTAATTATATTGTAAAGGAGTTAGAGTAATATGAGCTTTACTAGTACTGTAAAAGAAGAAGTAGCCCTATTAGAAACAACAAGATTAGAAGACATATCAGAATTATCCTCTATCATACGAATAGCAGCTGTATTAACTCCAAATATAACTATAGCATTAGAAAACAATGCTGTTGCCCGAAGAACATTCAAACTAATAAAAAAAACATACGGTATAACACCCAAAATAACCATAAGAAATAAAAAACTAGGTAAAGGCTTCACTTATATATTAAATATAACAGAAAAAAACAAAGAATTACTAGAAGACCTATCTATATTAGATAACAATAGATATCAAAGTATTCCAAAAGAATACATAACATCAGATGAAGATTCACTAAGAGCCTACCTAAGAGGAGTCTTTCTAGTATCAGGTTCAGTAAACGATCCCAAAACATCAAGATATCATCTAGAATTTATACTAGATACAAAAGAATATTCAGAGTACGTAAATAAACTATTAAATACTTACGAATTAAATAGTAAAATAATAAAAAGAGAAAAAAACTATACAGTATATATAAAAGAAGCCGAAAAAATATCCGACTTCCTAAGAATAATAAAAGCCTTCTCAGCAGTAATGTACTTTGAAGATATAAGAATATATAGAGATCATAAAAATATGACCAATAGACTAAATAACTGCGAACAAGCCAATATTGATAAAGTATTTCTAACTGCCAGTAGACAAATAAAAGATATAGAAAAACTATATAAATTAGATATGGTAGATTTATTAGATGAAAAACTAAAACAAGTAATAGAATATCGTATGAAATACAAAGAAAGCTCTTTATCAGAATTAGCAGAAATAATATCCCTAGAAACAGGAAATGAAATAAGCAAGTCTGGATTAAACCATAGATTCAGAAAAATAAGACAAATATTAGAAAAAATAGAAAAAAAGTAACTATTTACAGCCTATCAACAGAAAAAAATATTTTTAAGGGTAAATCAGCA